>JASHXX010000432.1 GCA_030043335.1 Xanthobacteraceae bacterium | reverse complement strand
AGCCTCCTATGTGCGCGAGGAGGCCGACATCGAGGGCGGGTTCGCCGGCGTGTTCGGCAAGATCGCCGGCCTTTACTTTCAGCGCTGGGGCGACCAGTCAGACGCGCTGGCGCAGATCGCGGCCAAGAATCACAAGAACGGTGTCGGCAATCCTTATGCCCAGCTGCGCAAGGATCTCGGCTACGCATTCTGCCGCGCCGAGAGCGACAAGAACCCGCGCGTCGCCGGTCCGCTCAAGCGCACCGATTGCTCGCCGGTGTCCGACGGCGCCGCCGCCCTGGTGCTCGCCGATGTCGAGACCGCGCTCAGGTTCGGCAAGGCGATCGTGTTCCGCGCCGCCGAGCATGTGCAGGATTTCCTGCCGATGTCGCGGCGCGATATTCTCAAATTCGAAGGCTGCGCGCTCGCCTGGAAGCGCGCGTTGGCGCAGGCCGGCGTCACCCTCGGCGACCTGTCCTTCGCCGAGGTGCATGATTGTTTCACCATCGCCGAGCTGATCGAATATGAGGCGATGGGGCTTGCCGGCGAGGGGCAGGGCGCCCGCGTCATCGCCGAGGGCCTGGTCGCCAAGGACGGCGAGCTGCCGGTCAACCCCTCGGGCGGGCTCAAGGCCAAGGGCCATCCGATCGGCGCAACCGGCGTGTCGATGCACGCGATCTCGGCCATGCAGCTCACCGGCACCGCCGGCGACATGCAGGTGAAGAACGCGCGGCTCGGCGGCATCTTCAATATGGGCGGCGCGGCGGTTGCCAACTACGTCAGCATCCTGGAACGGCTGCGCTGAGCTTTACTCCGTCGTCGATCGAGGCTCGCCATAGCGCGTCGCAGACGCGCGTCAACGCGCTGATGGCTCGCGCCTCAGGCTGACGGATTGTCAGCTCCCGACCAGCGGCCGCTACTGCGCCGCCTTGAGCGGCGGCATTTTCTCCTCCGCCAGCGCGTATTGCTCGGCGCGCACCAGCGCCGCGAACACGCCGCCGCGCAGCATCAGCTCCTCATAGGTGCCGGTCTCGACGATGCGGCCTTTGCTGAACACGAGGATGCGCGTCGCGCTGCGTATGGTAATGAGCCGATGGGCGATCACGAAGGTGGTGCGGCCCTTCATCACTTCGTCGAGCGCGAGGTTGACCCGCGCCTCGGTCATCGGATCGAGCGCGCTCGTCGCCTCGTCGAGGATGAGGATCGGCGGATCCTTGAGCAGCGCGCGCGCGATGGCGAGGCGCTGGCGCTCGCCGCCGGAAAGGAGCCGGCCGCGCTCGCCGATCCGGGCCTCGAAGCCGCCCTCGTTGCGCTCGATGAACTCCAGCGCCTGCGCTCGCGCCGCGGCGGCGCGCAGTTCTTCATCGGTCGCTTCCGGCTTGCCGACCCGTAAATTCTCGGCGATCGAGCGGTTGAACAGCAGCGTCTCCTGGAACACGACGCCGATATTGCGGCGCAGCCCGCTGATCGCGAGGGCGCGGATGTCCATGCCGTCGACGGTGATGATGCCCGACTGCGGATCGAAGGCGCGATGGAGCAGCGCCAGCGAAGTGGTCTTGCCGCTGCCGGTCTCGCCGACCAGCGCCACGCGCTCGCCGGGCAGCACCGTGAAGCTCAAGTCCGCCACGGCCGGGCGCTTGCCGTCATAGGAGAACGACACGTCGCGGAACTCGATGAGCCCGCGCACGCGGCCGGGATCGACCGCGTCCGGGCGGTCGCGCACCGCCGGGACGGTGTCCAGCACGGCGAAAAACTCAGCGAGCTTGGGCAGATCCATGAACAGCCGGTTGGCGAAGCCGACGACCTGCTCGAGCCGGGCGATCAGCAGCGTCGCGATCGCCATGAAGCTGACAATCTCGCCGACGCTGACGAGCCCGTTGAGCTTGAACCAGGCGCCGAGCAGGAGCATCGCCAGGAGCGTCAGCGTCGTTGCGGTGCGGGTGAGCACGGCGGCGACCGCCCACCACGACAACACCGGCATCTGCGCGCGCAGGAGCGAGTTCACCAAGCTCCGCAGATATGACACTTCGAGCTCGATGCGGGCGAAGCTCTGCACCACCGCCACATTGCCGAGCGCGTCCGACGCAGTCTCGGCGAGATCGGAATAATGTCGTTCGACCGCGCGCTGCATGGCCTCGGCCCGATGCATGACCAGCGCAGTCAGCATGGTGAAGGCGGCGGCGAGCACCAGAAGCGGCAGCGCGAGCCGCCAGTTCAGCACCACGGTCGTCGGCAACAGCACGAAGATGAAGACGAAGGCGGCGAAATGCTCGCGGAAGAACGACACCCACAGCCACCACAGCGTGTCGGTGCCGGCGAGCATGACCTTCACCTGGCGGCCGGAGTGCGCGCCGGCGTGGTAGCTCAGCGGCAGCTGCAGGACGTGCTCGAAGAAATCCGCCAGCACCATGTTGCGGCGCCGGTGCGCCAGGCGGTCGGCGAACCATGCCACCAGCGTCGAGGCGACGATGATGAACAGGCCGAACAGGACCCAGGCGCCGATCAGCGGCGCGAGCGCTAGCGCCGCGGCCGAGGCACCGCGCGGCAGCGGCCCGGACAAGGCATCGACGATGCGGCCGAACAGGACCGGCTCGATAAACAGCGCTACCGCCAGCGCGATGTTGGCGAGTGCGAGCATTCCGGCCAGGCCAGCTTCGGCCGCGAGCAGCTCGAGCACACGCAGGTAGACCCGCAGAAACGCCATGATCGGTCCGACCGGGGCCTACCGCTTCGGTCCGCCCGACGCCTGTAGGGAGCGCACGATCATTTCGGAAAGCCGGTTCCCGCTTTTCCGGATCATGCCGCGGTCCGGCAGCCCCGCTCGCCGGCACGCTCCGCGATTTAGCCCAATAATTGCTGCCGTGTCAGCACAGTTCGCGCCGGCATGCACAGTTCCGGCCGCTTCGATCCCGGCCGGGCGCTAATCTTTTTGAGCGAGTCTGTCGGATTGGGGCATAGTCGTTCGTCCTTGAGGGTGACCACAACGGAGAGGCCGATGCTCTATGCGCTCCTCTGCTACCACGACGAAGCCGTGGTCACGTCCTGGACCAAGGAGGTGGATGACGCGGTGCTCGCCAAGCGGCACCGGGTGACCGACCCGCTCGCGGCCCAAGGCAAGCTCGGTGCGATCCGGCTGATGCCGACGACGGCGGCGACGACGGTGCGCATGGGTCGCGAGCCGGTCGTGCTCGACGGCCCTTTTGCCGAGACCAAGGAGGCGCTGCTCGGCATCTACCTCGTCGATTGCGCTTCGCTCGACGAGGCGATCGCGCTCGCGCGGCAGATCGGGCGCGACGAAAAGGCGGTGTTCGAGATCCGTCCGGTCCGCCTCTACGAGCCGCAGGGAAAATTCAAGCTTCGGGAAACGACGGCGTGACCGACATCGCCTGGATCGATCCGCTGCTCAGATCGGCGCGGCCACAGGCGATCGGAGCGCTGCTCCGCTATTTCCGCGATCTCGATCGGGCCGAGGAAGCGTTCCAGGAGGCCTGCCTGCGGGCCTTGAAGAATTGGCCGGTCAACGGGCCGCCGCGCGATCCCACCTCGTGGCTCATTCTGGTCGGCCGCAATGTCGCGCTCGACGATGTGCGCCGCCGCAGCAAGAGCGCGCCGCTGCCGGAAGATGCCGAACTGTCCGATCTCGGCGATGCCGAGGCAGACATCGCCGAGCGGCTCGACAATTCGCACAATCGCGACGACGTGCTGCGGCTCCTGTTCATTTGCTGCCATCCGGATCTGCCCGCGGTGCAGCAGATTGCGCTCGCGCTGCGCGTCGTTTCCGGCCTGTCGGTCAGGGAGATCGCGCGCGCCTTCCTGGTGAGCGAGGCCGCCATGGAGCAGCGCATCACCCGGGTGAAGAGCCGGGTCGCGGGCGCCGACATTCCGTTCGAGACGCCGGGCGCGGTCGAGCGCGCCGAGCGCCTCGCCGGCCCGGGCGGTCTCGCCGGCCGGGACCGTCTCACCGGCCGTGCCTTGCGGAGCGAGCGTGCGTGCGGAAGTGCTCGAGATGTTCGACACCACTTCGCCATCGGCACGTCACACGGGACAACTTGAGAACGCGCGGGCGCCTACCGCCCGCCGCCGTGCTCCGACTCCACGCCGGGCACGATCAATCGCAGGCGGGCGCGCTCGGCCGGCGGCA
>JASHXX010000431.1 GCA_030043335.1 Xanthobacteraceae bacterium | reverse complement strand
AGCGAGCGCACCACGTCCATCTTGTGCTCCACCAACAGGATGGTTCGGTCGCGACGCGATTTGAGGGCGCGGATCAGGTCGAGCACCACCGGGACCTCGTCGATGCTCATGCCCGCGGTCGGTTCGTCGAACAAAAAGACTTGCGGCCTGAGCGCAATCAGGATCGCTACTTCGAGCTTGCGCTGGTCACCATGCGGCAGCAGTCCGGCCCAGGCGTCGCGGCGGGCGGCGAGCCCGACCTGACGCAGCACGTCGTCGGCCTCCTCGATCAGCTCGGTGTGGTGCCGCCAGGTGCGGATGAGATCAAGACCGGCGCCGCGCCGGCTCTGCACCGCGAGCCGCACATTCTCGTGCACGCTCAGATGCGGGAACAGGTTAGTAAGCTGGAAGGCGCGGCCGAGCCCGCGTCGCGCGCGCTGCGAGGGAGGGAGCGCGGTGATGTCTTCGCCGGCGAACAACACCTGCCCAGCGGTGGCCCTGAGCTGGCCCGAGATCAGATTGAAATAGGTGGTCTTGCCGGCGCCGTTCGGCCCGACGATCGCGGTCAGCGTGGCGGGATGAAATACGCAGCTGACCGCGTTGACCGCGACGTGGCCGCCGAAACTGATGCCGAGACCGCGCGTTTCGAGCGCGGCCGCCGTCGTCGTCGCTTCGGTCGTGGCCATCACCGCTTGTTGCGGATCGGCACCGGCAATTCTGCGATCGGAATTTCCCTGACCAGTTCGAGAAGATCCCAATCGCCGGTGCCGCCGGTCTTGACCTTCCACACATACATGGACTGCAGCGCCTGATGGTCTTCCTTGCGGAAAATCATTTTGCCCTTAGGGCTATCGAACTCCATGCCTTCCATGGCGGCGATCAATTTCTCGGTGTCAGTGCCGCCGGCCTTCTTGACTGCGGTGACGACGGCGCTGGCCGCCGCCACGCCGCCGCAGGTGAAGAAGTCGGGCGGCATATGGAAGCGCTTGTCGTGCTCGGCCACCAGCCAGTCGTTCATCGCGTTCTTGGGGAAGCCGTAATAGTAATAAATCGTGCCCTGCATGCCGGGGAATTGCTTATACTGCTTCATCACCGGCAGGATGTTGCCGCCCGGCGACAGCTCGATGCCGTAGCGCTCGGGCTTGAGATCGGCGATCTTGGCTAGCGGGTTGGGGCCGGCCCAGATGATGGCGATGATCTTCAGGCCGGAGCGGTCCTTGAGCGCGTCGAACAGCCGCTGCGCCGAGGCGGTGAAATCGGTGGTGGCGACCGGCGCATATTCCTCGAACACCACCTGGGCGGTGCTGTGCGCCTCGGCAAGCGCCGCCTTGAAAGCGGCGACGCCGTCGCGGCCGAAGGCATAATCCTGCGCCAGCATCCCGATCGACACTTCACCCTTGCCTAGCGCCACCGCGGCGGCGAGCGCGTCCTGGGTCGAATTGCGGGCGGTGCGAAAGATAAAGCGGTTCCATTTGTCGCCGGTGATCGAGTCGGCGACCGCGGGCTCGACGAGGAGGATCTTCTTGGCGTCCTCGGCGACCGGCAGCATGGCGAGCGTCGCGCCGGACGAGCTTGTGCCGATGGCGAGATCGACGCCATCGTCCGAGTAGGCCTGCTCGAGGAGCGACTTGGCGACGTCCGGCTTACCCTGGTCGTCCTTCGGCAGGACGACGATCTTGCGGCCGTCGAGCATCATGGTGCCGCCGGTCAGGTACTCGAGACCCATCATCAGCCCGGTCTCGGTCTGCTTGGCATAGGCCTCCAGCGGGCCGGTCTTGCTGTAAATGAGCGCGATCTTGAGATCCGCGGCCTCCGCCGGCGTCCCGGACAGTGCCGCCCACACGCCTGCCGCAACGGCGCCGGCAAAAAGTTTCCTCACGCGAGCCTCCTGGGTTTGCTCCCCTCAATGGCTTTAGCGCCCCGGCCGGGGCCGGCACAAGGCTATGAATGCCGGCGCTCGCGGCGCCATGGCTGGTCCGCTGCGAATCCTCGCGGGTGGTGGCGTTTGCTGCGGCAGCGGCAGGCGCGAGGAACTTGATCACGACGGCAAGTGTCATGGCGGTCCCGAGAGGACTCGAACCTCTGACCTTCGGTTTAGGAAACCGCTGCTCTATCCGGCTGAGCTACGGGACCAATCGCGGCACTCGGGGCTCTCGGCACTCTTGGTGCCAAGTCGGCGTACCGAATTATCTATCTATAGCATCTCGTGGCGGCTCGCGCACGATGATGGTCGGCGGGCGCGTTCAGCCGGCCGGTTTCACCCGCTACCCGTCGGCCGCCGCGCAACCCAACCTTCATCGGTTTTGACATAGGCGCGCTTGACCGCGGCCCAGGCGATACGATGCGCGGCCTCTTCCTGCCGGGATTCTCCCTGGTGTGCGGCAAAGGCGTGGTTGAACGCCTCGCGATAGATGTCTTGGGCGTGCTCGGGAAGATGGCTGCTGACCGAGGCTGGCAGATCGGCGTTGGTTCGATACGGCATTGCCTTCTCTTCCGCCGTGGCGCCGATAGTGAGGCGCGTCCCGTCTTTGACGCAGATCAACCCGGCTCGCGGCCGCCGCCGGCATGGCGAACCCATACTTGCAGAGGGACGGGACGTTCGCCTGATAAGCAGCGCGTGTCAAAACGGCCGCGACAGGCGGGCGCGATCGCGCCAAATCTGCCGCTCGAGCTCGCGCTGCCTTTCGTCAACGCTGACGTCCGGCACTTTTGCAGCGCCGGCGTTTTCCGTGGCTTGGGCGAAGGCCCGCACCAGATCGGCCCGCGCGACAATCCCGACCAGTTTTCCGTTCTCGACCACCGGTAATCGTTTGAAGCCGTGATTCTCGATGAGACGGCACGCTTCCTTGAGCGAAGACGTCGCGGCAATGGTTATCGGATGCGGCGTCATGACCTCGCTGACCTTGCGGTCGTGAAATCGGGCGGTTTCGTCGGCGAGCGCCGCTCCTTCGATCATCATTTCCAGCCAGTGCGGTCCGCGTCTGCCGTCGTCGGCTTCCCGCAACAGATCGTGTTCGCTGACGATGCCGACAACCTGAGCCGCGGCGTCGACGACCGGCAAGCCGCTTACCTTGTTGTCCAGCATCCGCTTGGCGGCCTCGACGATCGAGGCGTCGGGCGCAACGGTCATAACATGACGGGTCATGAAATCAGCAATCTGCATCCGAGTTCTCCGTCATCTTCGCTTTTCGCGCTCCAAGAGCGCGACCTGATCAAGCGCCAGCAGCAGCGTGGCCACGCGATTGACCGCGGACCGCCAATCCGACAAGCGCTGATAATTATCGACCAGCCAGTTGAACGCCAGCTGCACCGTGACGAATGCCGCCGATGCCTGCGTCAGTTCGCCGAGCGTCATCGTGCCGGCCAGATATTTCGGTGCGCACAGCACCCAGGCGAACACCGGGGCGAACAGGAGATCGGTCTGCGTGACCAGGGTGGTTCCCATCAGCTGCCAGCACAACTGGCGCCAAGATTCGAGGACCTCGCGCAGCGCATCCCAGGCTCTGGCGGTTTCGCCGGCCGAGGCGCTGCCGCGGGCACCGGATCCGCGAATCTGGTTCGCCGCTGCCAGGAACTCGGCCTCGCCCTGGCTCTGAATCTGAATGACCGCCGGCAGCCTGCGGCCGATCGCCATCATCGCGCCGGTGAACAGCAGCGAGTAGACGCCGACGCCGACGACGAGATAGCCGGGGACCGTCACGTCGACACGGCCGAAGGCGACCGTAAAACTTCCGCCGACGTTCCAAAGCACTTCGATGAATACCAGGGCAGTCAATACCGAGGTGACAAATCCAAGCGCCAGATCGACTGGCGCGTCGGTCGCGGTGCGGGCGTCATAGGAAATGCGATATTCGGCGTTCTTGGATTCGCCGGGCACCGTCTCGAGGCGTCGATAGTGCTCGCGCGCCAACCAGGTTTCCAAAATGTTGGTGGTGAGCCACTGGCGCCATTTGCGCTGCGTCGTCATACGGCCCCAAACCGCAGCCACCTTCAACGCGACACTGAGGCACGCCAGCGGCACGAAAATCACGGCCTGGTCCCACAACGTGCCGCTGTCGCGGCGCTCCAGCGCGTTGAAAAAATCGCGGTTCTAATAGTTCAACCGGTACTGCACCGCGAGCTGCGCGACGGCCATCGCCAAAAGACCGATGGTCAGCGACCAACCCCACACCGCGGACTTGCCGGCCCAGAAACCCGACGCGCTCGACCAGAACCGCGACAGCCGGTCTCGGCCCGAGTTATTTGCGTTTGCCATCGCAATCACCTCCCGCTCGCGGTGCTTTGCAGCGTCAGGCCGGATGTTGACTTGATCAACTCGGCATACCAGCGAAACGAGGCCTTCGGGATTCTGCGCAATGTCGGGTAGTCCACGTAGACGAGGCCGAAGCGCTGGGCATATCCGGAGCTCCATTCGAAATTGTCGAGCAGCGACCAGACGAAATAGCCGCGCACATCGACGCCGGCGTTGATCGCCTCGAACATCGCCGCGATATAAGCGCGCAGATAGTCGATGCGGGGGGTGTCCGAGACCGCGCCGTCGGCGCCGACAGCATCAGGGGACGCCGTGCCGTTCTCAAGGACGTAGATCGGCAAATGATAGCGGCGATGCACTCCGATAAGAGTTTCCTTAA
>JASHXX010000430.1 GCA_030043335.1 Xanthobacteraceae bacterium | reverse complement strand
CGATATTGTCGTGCGTGGGCGCGAGAAGGAGCCGGTGCGGGTCCTCGCGATAACAACGCGCGACGTCCTGGCGTCGTTAACCCTTGGATGAAATCCGGAGGCTGGACGTGCTGTTCAAGCCCGGTCGCCGGCAGCGCCTAAGCTGAAAACACCTCGCGAAGATCACCTATGCCGGCGAATTTACGGGAGCCCGGGTTAGGTCTTCAATATTCTAGCCGTCATTACATAAATGCTGCCGTAATAATCCCTAGAGTGCGTTCCGATCTTATTGTTTTAATACTGCGACACTACTTCATCCGAAACGACATTACCCAACTGTAATCTTGAACAAGCATTCATCTGACCAAACTTTAACTTGCCTGTTTCCGATCGCGGTCTTTTACTTTGCGTATCTTGATCTCTGAGGAGGAGAACATGCTCAAGCCAGTGATCACCGCGACGGCGGTCCTCGCCATCGCCGGTTCTTCGATTGTGTATGCGCAGCAGCGTTTGGACGCTCGGGACGGCGAGGGCGGGCCGCGCTTCGAGCACCGTCATCGTCATCTGAGCGCCGAGGATCGCGCCGCGTTCACCGATGCGCGCATCGCCGCGCTCAAGGCGGGTCTCGAGCTCACCGCCGACCAGGCGAAGAACTGGCCGGCCTTCGAGCAGGCGCTGCGCGACATGGCGCAGCTGCGCGCCCAGCGCATCCAGGCGCGTGAAGCCGGCACCAATCAAACGCCGACCTCGCCGTTCGACCGGCTGTCGCAGCGGGCCGACAACATGGCGAAGACCAGCGCCGCGCTCAAGCGCGTCGCCGACGCCGGCGCGCCGCTCTACATGAGCCTCAACGACGCGCAGAAGGAGCGGTTCAAGATGCTGTCCCGGATTTTGCGGCCGCATCACAACATGCATGCCGGGCGCCAGGGCGGCGGTTGGCGCGAAGGCATGGGCCGCGAAGGCGATGGCTCGCGCGGCGGGCGTCACTTCGGCCGCGACGGCAGCTGGCGCGGCCAGCCCAGGTTCGACCGCGAACAAGGCGGTTGGCGCGAAGGCCAGGGCTTCGGCTACGAGGGACCCCGCTACGGGCAGGACCGCAGCCGCGTTCACGAGCTGATGGGCAACGGCAGCGGCGACGAGCAGGATCTCTGACCCGTCAACGCGATTGCAGCGGCGTCTGCTGCTCCACCTCCCTGCAGCAGGCGTCGAACGTGGAAGCCGCAGGCACCCCCGTCCCTGCGGCTTTCACCTTTGTTGCCGACCGCATCGCCGCCGCCAGGAAGATTATCGCGCCAGCGGCCCGCCCGCCTTCTTCCAGGCGTCGACGCCGCCCTCGATATGGCAGGCGCTGGCGAGGCCGGCGTTCTGTGCAGCCTCGACCGCCATCGCCGAGCGCTCGCCGAAGGCGCAGTAGAAAATGATCCGCTTGCCGGTCGCCGCGGCGAGCTCATGCAACATGCCGCCGGCGGCGATGTGCTCGGACAAAGCCGGGTAGGGGGCGTGCAGCGAGCCAGGAATGACGCCGTGCTTCTCGCGCTCGCTCTTCTCGCGCAGATCGACGATCGCAACGTCGGTGCGGCCGCGCAGCGCCATCGCCGCGGCAGCCGACACCGCCCAGCCCTTGCGCGCGATCTCTTCCTGACGCAGGCCGACCTGCATGTTGGCCGGCACCGCGACGTCCATCATCTTCGGATTGGGCAGCTTCAGATTGTTCATCAGGTCGACATATTCGTCGACCGATTTGACACTGAGCCGCGGGTTGAAATGCTTCTCCTCGCCGATGGTCGAGACGGTGTCGCCCTTATAGTCGTGCGCCGGATAGACCAGCGTTTCGTCCGGCAGCTTCATCAGCTTGTTGAAGATCGAATCGTATTGCGCGCGCGGACTGCCGTTCTGGAAATCGGTGCGGCCGGTGCCGCGGATCAAGAGCGTGTCGCCGGTAAAGACGCGGTCCGCGAGAAGGAACGAGTAGGAATCGTCGGTATGTCCCGGCGTGTAGAGGACGTCGAGGCGCACGCCCTCGATCTCGACCCGGTCGCCTTCGGCGACCCGCATCGAGACCACGTCGGCGTGGGTCTGTTCGCCCATCACCGTGATGCAATGGGTGCGGTCGCGCAGCGCGCCGAGCCCGGTGACGTGGTCGGCATGCAGGTGCGTGTCCACGGCCTTGACCAGCCGCAGGTCGAGCTCGCGGACGAGCTGCAGGTAGCGCTCGACCCGCTCCAGCACCGGATCGATGATCAGCGCCTCGCCGCCGCGCCGGCTGGCGAGCAGATAGGTGTAGGTGCCGGAGGTGCTGTCGAACAGCTGGCGGAAGATCATACGCGCCTCCTCCGAGCCATCGTAGCCCGCCTTGAGCGCAGGCGAAACCGGGGCGGACGTTTGGGCCGGCCGGGCATTCTCGATGTCGCCGACGCTCGATCCGGGCGGCTACTCCTCATAAATCATCTTGCGGGTCATGCCGCCGTCGATGACGAAATTGGCGCCAGTGCGCCGTAATCCTTGGTCTCGATCCAGCCGGGGCTCACGCAATTGACCCGCACCTGCGGCCCCAGGCTGATAGCGAGCGCGTGCATGAGCGCGACGATGCCGCCTTTGGTCGCGGCGTAGGATTCGGTATTCGGCTCCGACATCAATGCGCGTGTCGAGGCGATGGCGACGATCGCGCCGCGTGCCCGCCGCAGCGGTTTTTCCGCGGCGCGCGCAATGAGGAACGTTGCGGTCAAGTTGGTGTCGATGACCTTATACCATTCGCTCAGCGTCAGCCGCCGCAGCGGTTTGCGGATCATAATGCCGGCATTGGAAACGAGCGCATCGAGCCGGCCGAAGCGCTCTACCAATGCCTCGACCGCGCGCACCGCCGTCTCCTCCAGTCCGACATCGCCCTCGATGAGCGCGATATTGCGGGTGCCGCGCGGAAATGCGCGACGCAGTTTGGCGCCGGGCAAATCGACAATGCCGAGGCGCCAACCATCCGACAGCAGCCGCTGCGCGATAGCGCGGCCGATGCCTTTCGCTCCTCCGGTCACCAGGGCGACGGGTGACGCTTTTGCCATGGGTGAAGCCTGCGCCGGCTGATGCGGCAGCGGCCCGCGCCGCTACGGAACCGGCGCGAAGCCGAGCTGTCATCTAGCACACGATCAGGGCGCGGCTGCCGCGGGCGCGCAGCCCTCCGGCTTGAACACCCGCTCATGCGACGGCGGAAATTTCGCGAGCTTCGCCGCCGGGCGGATCGGGCGGCGGACGAATTCGCCGCCGCAATTGGGACAGCGCCCCTTGAGAATGCCATCCACGCAGGAACGGCAGAAGGTGCACTCGAACGAGCAAATCATCGCGTCGGGGGAATCCGGCCCGAGATCGCGGTCGCAGCATTCGCAGTTCGGCTTGAGCAGAAGCATTGCCGCCCTCATGTCGTCAGTGGCCCGGTCGCGAATATCATATGATGGCCCTTGGCGGTGTCCATATATTCGCGAACGCGCCGGATGAGGCCGTTCCTGACCTCGAACACGAAGCAGTAGTCGTTGTCATAGGCATTTCCGTTTGTCAGCGTTGCCTGCATGCGGTGTTCGACAATGACGATATCACCCTCGGCATACACGCCGCGGAATTCGCCCTTTACGTCCGCGGCGAAGAGCTTCCAGATCTCGCTGCCAAAGGTTTGAGCAATCTGTTCCCTGCCGACGATGTGCGAAGGCCGGTTCAATGCGACCGCCGTCGCATTTCCGTTCGGCGCCGCCATTCCGCGTCTTCGGTGAACATTGCCGCAATTCGCTGCGGATCGCGGGTCGCCAAGGCTTGCCAGGCCGCCAACACCACATGCTTGCTGTTGTTGGCAATCATCGCCGGGCCTCCTGGCGAGCTTCGTCAAACAGCGCTCGGCCGCCGCCCTCGTGCACGAGCAGCCAGCGCTTGCGATGCAGCCCGCCGCCATAGCCGGTCAACGACGCGTCGGCGCCGATGACCCGATGACAGGGCACGACAATGGCGATGGGATTGGCGCCGTTGGCGAGACCGACCGCGCGCACCGCTTTGGGCCGGCCGATCCGCGCCGCGAGCGCGCCATAGCTCAACGTCTGCCCCGCCGGGATCCGTCGCAGCGCCGCCCAGACCGAAAGCTGGAATGCGGTGCCGTTCGACGCGGTCGGCAGCCCGACAATGGCATCGAGGTGGCCGTCGAAATAGGCCGACAGCGCTCGTGCCGCCTCCGACCGGCGCGAAGCTTCGCGCAATTGCAGGTCGGCGCCGTAGTAGCGACGAATGAGCTCGCGCATCCGCGAATCACAGTCTTCCCAATCCGCCGCACGCAGACGGCGCTCGTCGTCGGTGACGAGGCGCATCTTGCCGGTGGGCGTTTCCAGATGTTCAACAAAGAACGTTTGCATGGTCACGATGATCGGCTCCGACTGGAGGGGCCGGTTGTCGCGCAGCCGGAGCCGCCAGGCTGGCGCTTTTCGGACGCATTCATCTTGAGCGCAATGCAGCCATGATCAGGTCCGAAAACCGCTAGACGTAGGCCGGCAGGGCGACCAGAGTCCCGGCATGGACCTCGATCACGACGCCTGCTACCGCGCGATCTGCCACCGCGACGCCCGCTTCGACGGCCGCATTTTCACCGGCGTCAAGACCACGGGCGTCTATTGTCGTCCGATCTGCCCGGCGCGCACGCCGCTCTCGAAGAACGTCACGTTCTTTCCGACGGCCGCCGCGGCGCAAGAGGCGGGCTTTCGTCCGTGCCTGCGCTGCCGCCCCGAGACCGCGCCGGATCTGGGCGCGTGGCGCGGCACCTCGAACACGGTAAGCCGCGCCCTGGCGCT
>JASHXX010000429.1 GCA_030043335.1 Xanthobacteraceae bacterium | reverse complement strand
ATCGGCTTTCATCACTACGCTTTCGAGCTTTCAAGCCGAAAAGACGTGGACGAGCTCGGCGCCTTCCTTGAAGGCAACGGCATGACGGTGCTCGACCCGCCCGGCGAGTATTACGGCCGCGACTACTACGCCGTCTATTTCGCCGATCCGGATGGCATGAAGCTCGAGGCTATGATTTGGGCGCCGCCGAAGAAGCGGTCCACGGCGACGTCGGGCCAGAAACGCCGCCGCCGAAAAACCTGATCCGCCCCGCGATCAGCACGCCTCGCTCAGCAGCATGGCCTCGTTGGCACAGACCGCGTTGCGGCCGCTGCGCTTGGCGGTATAGAGCGCGCGGTCGGCCGCCTCGACCAGGTCGGCGGCCGCCTGATCCTGGCGCGGCACGATCGAGTCGACGCCGATGCTGATGGTGACATGGCCGCGGGACGATTCGGCGTGGGTGATGAGCAGGTCTTCGATCGCGCGGCGCGCCTCGTCGGCAAGCGTGCTCGCGCGCTCGACGTCGAGGCCAGGAAGCAGCAAAGCGAACTCCTCGCCGCCGTAACGGGCGACGAGCACGGCGTCGTCGAGGGTGACGAGCGACAGCGTTTCTCCGACGGCGCGGAGACAGGCGTCGCCGCGGACGTGGCCGTACCGGTCGTTGAACAGCTTGAAGTGATCGATGTCGATCATCATCAGCGCCAGCGGTACGCTGCGCTGCGCCGCGCGCTGCCATTCTTCCTCGAGTTTCCGGTCGAAGCCGCGCCGGTTGGCGAGTCCGGTAAGGCCGTCGAGGCTCGCCAGCTCCTCGAGGTGCTGGTTGGCGATGCGCAACTCCTCTTCGCGCGCGGCAAGCTTGCGCGCCATGTCGTCAAGCGCGGCGGCGAGCGGCTCGAATTCCGCCATCCACGGCTCATCGGTAGCGCGAACGCGCAGGTCGCCGCGGCCGAAGCGGGCGGCGGTGCGCGCCAGCGCGCGGATCGGCCGCACGATGAGCTGCTCGCCGCCGAACCAGGCGGCAAGCAGAACCAGCGTGCCGAACAACGCCAGCTGCAGGTAGGCGACGGTGATCTCGCGGTCGATGCCGCTGTGCACCACCGCCTCATCGAGGCCGACGGCGAGCCGTGCCCCGGTCCACGGTACGCGGACATAGGCAAAAATGCGCCGCACCCCGTCAAAGCCCTTAAGTGTCGCCGTGCCTTCGTCGCCGGCCAGCATGCGCTTCGTCAGCGGCCGAGCCGCGAGGTTCTTGCCGATCAGTTCGCGCAGATCGTCCGAAGCGGCGATCAGGGTGCCGCTGCTGTCGACCAGCATGACCGAGGTGCCGGAGCGTTGCGCGGTCTTGGCCGCGAGGTCGGCGATCCAGCTCAAATTAACCGACGCCAGAATGACGCCGTTGGTCGTGCCGCCTTCGTTCACCGCGGGGAAGGCGGCAATCAGGGTGGGCGTCTGGTCGACCCGATTGATCAAATAGTCGCTGAGGGCGAACTCGTGCGAGTGCAGCGCGGTCTGAAAATAGGGGCGATCGGCGATGTTCAATCCGATGGCGCGCTGGTCGGTTGCGCAAGTGATGCGGCCGTCGGGCGTGGCGACGCCGAGGTTCTGCAGCCAGGGCACGTTGCCGATGAGGCCGGTGAGCATCCGCGCGCAGTCGGCCGTATCTGGCCGCGTCGTGGCGTAGGCATGGGCGATAACCTGGAGGAGCGCACGGATCGAATAGGCGGTCTCGCGTTGCGACTCGGCGCCGCGGCGTGCCATATCGATGACCTGGGCGTGGGCATGTTCGGTGCGTTCGGCGCGTGCCTGCTCGAGGCCGCGCACGCGCTCGAACATCAACGGGGCGATGGCCACGAGCGCGACGACGATGAGCCGGGCGCGTATGCTCAGCCGCAGCTTGCCGCGTGCCGACGTCCGCGATGACTTGGCCTGGAGGTCAGACACAACGCGCTCCCCCGCGTCCGGTGTTCCGCAATTTAAGTGAAGACGCGTAAAGGTCGCTTTTGCCCGGCTGCTAAAATTTGATTTCATTCGGCGGTAACAAAATGGAAACCATGAACCGAGCGGATGGGCTGGCAGCGGTGCGCGCGGAGATTACGCGCGCCTGTCGGGATGCCGGGCGCGATCCCGGCCGCGTCACGCTCGTTGCCGTCGCCAAGACCTTCGGTCCCGATGCGATCGAGCCGGTGATCGGCGCCGGGCAGCGCGTGTTTGGCGAGAACCGCGTGCAGGAGGCCAAGGCGAAATGGCCGCCGCTGATCGCCCGTCACCCCGGCCTTGAGCTCCACCTTGTCGGCGCGCTGCAATCCAACAAGGCGCGCGAAGCGGTGGCGCTGTTTGATGCGATTCACTCGGTCGATCGCGAAAGCCTTGCCGTTGCGCTCGTCAAGGAAATCGCCCGGCAGGTGCGCAAACCGCTGCTGTTCGCCGAGATCAATACCGGGGCCGAGCCGCAGAAAGCGGGCGTCCGGCCGCAGGATGCCGACGGCTTTCTTACCGCCTGCCGCGACCGCCACGGCCTGACCATTTCCGGCCTGATGTGCATTCCGCCGGGAGACGAAGCGCCGGCCCCGCACTTCGCGCTCACCGCAAAGATCGCGCGCCGCAACGGATTGGCGTTCCTTTCGATGGGGATGAGCGCGGATTATCCGGTCGCCATCGCCTTCGGCGCCACCCACGTGCGGGTCGGCACCGCCATCTTCGGCGTGCGCCCGCCAGCTGTTTAACTATGAACTATGATTCGTGTCTTTCGGCTGGTTCGGCCCAGGAGGATGCGGAGGTCATGCGACCGAAGTGCGACACAGCCGGCGGTTGGTGCGAGCCCGGGCCGGGCGATGTGGACGAACACGGCGCTGCCGCGGCCAGCGACGCGCGGCCGCGCGTTGTGATCGAGCTCGAGGAGCACGTCATAGAGCCCGTCGTTGCGCCACAGCCCGTCCCCTGGTTCATTGGCCGAGCGGTGGAAGCTACTATTGTAGCGTCGGTCGCGTGGGTCTTCGCACCAGGCATCGGCACGGCCGATGCGGCGCGCGGGCAGCAATGTCGGCGGACGCCGCACGCGATCGGCGCGCCACCACAGCCGCACCGGGTGAAAGCTCCCACGCGGCGTACTGCCATCGCCCTCGCGCTTATCAGCCTTGACGCCGCCGCGCCCGAGCGCCACGGGCACGACCAAGGCGCCCGCGCGCAGCCAGCCTTGCGAGCGGCGGCCCGGCCGCGGGCTGACGCTGATCGTGCGCAGAAAAATCCGTCGCATGCCGGAAACCAACCTCGCGGAAGCGAATTCCCAAACCCCCGCTTGCTCTTGTACCCTCAAATGCTCTACTTCGCGCCCGGCGGCCCAGCAAAATCGCGGCCAAGGTCATTGCGAGCTGCGCCGCCGATTCGCCCGCCAGCGGCCGGAGGTCCGGATTGATGCCGAATACGCGTACGATTCTCATCGTCGACGACGATCCGGAGCTGCGCGACGCGCTGACCGAGCAATTGTCGCTGCATGAGGAGTTCGAGGCGATCGCGGTCGAGAACGGCACCAAGGCCGTGCAGGCCGCCAAGGCCGGGCAGATCGATCTCGTCATCATGGATGTCGGCCTGCCCGACATCGATGGCCGCGAAGCGGTGCGCATCCTGCGCAAGAACGGCTTCAAGGCCCCGATCATCATGCTGACCGGTCACGACACCGATTCCGATACCATCCTCGGACTCGAATCCGGCGCCAATGACTATGTGGCCAAGCCGTTTCGCTTCGCCGTGCTGCTGGCGCGCATCCGCGCGCAACTGCGCCAGCACGAAGCCAGCGAAGACGCGATCTTTACCATCGGGCCCTACACGTTCCGGCCCAGCTCCAAGCTCCTGCTCAACCCCAAGGGCAACAAGGTCCGCCTCACCGAGAAAGAGACCTCGATCCTGCGCTATCTCTACCGTGCCGGCCAGCGCCCGGTATCGCGGGAAACGCTGCTGCAGGAGGTGTGGGGTTATAATTCGGGGGTGACGACGCACACGCTGGAGACGCACATCTACCGGCTGCGGCAGAAGATCGAGAAGGACGCCGCCGCGCCCGCGATCCTCGTCACCGAGGCCGGCGGCTACAAGCTGGTGCCGTGATTACGGCCGCCCCGACCGTCGAACATGACCATCGAAAATGACATCGCGGTTCTGGAACGGGTCGCCATTCTCCGCCGGCTCGGCACCGGCGCGTTGCGGATCCTGGCGATCGGCGCCGAGAGCCTGAGCTTGGTGCCGGGGCAGGTGCTGTTCACCGCCGGCGAGACCGCCGACGGCGCCTTTATCGTGCAGCAGGGTTCATTCACCTTGAGGCCGGAGCGCGCCGGCGCCGAGGAAGTCATTGCCGGGCCGGGCACCCTGCTCGGCGAATCGGCGCTGCTGGCGGAGACGAAACGGCCGGCGACGGCGACGGCGCGCGAGAACTCGACGGTGATGCGCATCTCGCGCGCGATGTTCCTGAAGATGCTCGAAGGCTTTCCGGAAGCCGCGCACCGCCTGCGCGAAGTGATCGCCGCGCGCGCCGATCAATGGAGCCGCGAGATCGAGAACGTCCGCGCCGCGCTCGCGAATGGCACCAAGCCGCGTTAGGCCGCGCCGGTCTGAGTGAATTCTATTTCGACTGCCGCCGGTGCTCGAGTTCGAGGCTGACAAGCCGCGCCAGCAGCGTCGCCGGATAGAGCTGGCCGATCATCGATTCGACATTGGCGAGGTTGCGCGCCAATGGGTGGACCGGCGTGATGTCGCCAAAACCGGCGGTGGTCAGCGTCGAAAAGCTGAAATAGAGCAAAGCGGCGCCGGAGCCGAATTCCGCCCCGGGCGACGGCAGCCCCGGACCGGTAAAGGCTTTGGGTATCAGCGTGTCGAGAAGCCGATAGATTACGAAGAATAACAGGGCAAAATTCATGTAGAGGACGATCGCCCCCTGCACGCGATGCAGCGTGACCCGTCCCGGCCCGAATACCGCCCTGGCAATCACGTAGCTCAGCGCGGTGAGCGCGAGCAAGCGGCCGATCGCGCTCAGCCACTCGGTCAGCACCGAGGGGTGTTCGGCGTGGACCAGGATGCCGAATGGGCTGAGCAAGACCGCGACAATCACGAGGCCGGCGGCGACGGGGCTGCGCGAGGTCACCGCGAGGATGGCGATCACTAGCAGCACGAACAGGGCCGGCACGACCATTTCCGGGATCACGCCCATGCCGGCGAGCGGCACGGCGACGAAGATGAGAGACCCTTCGACAAGGAGGAGGGCGGTCAGTCCGGGCTCGCGCGACCGTTCCTGCCACTTCCGCAGCCGCGTGCCGAACTGTCCGAGCGATTTCGCCAGTCCCGGCTTGGTCGCTGCCATGCGCTAGATCTCCAGCGTCGCCGTGACCGGCACGTGGTCGGAGGGGCGCCTCCAGCCGCGCGATTCCTTTGCGACGTGCACCGCGGACATGCGATCGGCAAGCGCCGGCGCGAGCCAGATGTGATCGAGGCGGCGGCCGCGGTCGGACGCGGTCCAGTCATGCGCGCGATAGCTCCACCACGTGTAGAGCTTGGTCGGCTCGGGCACGAAGCTGCGCACGGCGTCGACCCAGCCGCCGGCTTTCTGCACGCCGATCAGCTTTTCGCACTCGATCGGGGTATGCGAGACGACGTCGAGCAATTGCTTGTGGCTCCAGACGTCGGATTCGAGCGGTGCTACATTTAGGTCGCCGGCGATGATCGCTCGCTCTGACGGCGCCGGCCGCAATCTTTCGCTCCCTTGCATCTCGTCGAGGAAGGCGAGCTTGTGGGCGAACTTGGCGTTGGCCGCCGGGTCCGGCACGTCGCCGCCGGCCGGCACGTAGAAATTATGCAGCGTGATCGGATCCTTGAGGCCGGCGCGCTCGCCGAGCGCAATCGTGATGTGCCGGCAATCGCTCTTGCCGCAAAACGCCTCGATCGCGGTGGATTCGAACGGCAGCCGCGAGAGCACGACGACGCCGTGATAGCCCTTCTGCCCATTGAGCGCGATATTGTTATAGCCGAGCCGCTTGAAGCGTTTGATCGG
>JASHXX010000428.1 GCA_030043335.1 Xanthobacteraceae bacterium | reverse complement strand
CCGCGCGGACCTGCGCCGCGACCGCCGCGCGCATGCGCGTCTTGAAGCCGGCGAGCCAGAGCCGCAGATTGTAGCGGTTACCGCTGAAGATGTTGTCCCAGGCGGTATAACCCTGCGCCGTGACCCGATTGTTCAGACGCTGGTTTTCCAGATAAGTACGCGCGATCGGATTCTGCAGCGCCCACTGCATTAATAACAACGCCGCGAATGCGCCGACATAGGCGAATGGCATGCTGACGTCGATTTCGACGCCGAGCACGAGAGCGTTGAACGCCAGTCCGAGAAAGAGCTTGAGCAAAAACTCGACCTCGGAAATCAGATTGAAATAGCACTGGAAGGTCTCGCCGGTGAGGAACGGCTCGACGCGCTCGCGCGCCGGCCGGTCGCCAAACAGCTTGACCTTGCTGCGATTCTCGCGCGCGAAACGCAGCATGAATCTGCCGAAGCCGCGATAGCCGGCGCGCTCGGCGTAGATCCAGCTGATCACGCCGGCGACGTAGGACGCCGATTGCGCCGTGAGTATCCAGATCAGGTCGCTGAGCAGGAACTCGCCGGCCGCGACCTTGCGTCCGGCATTGATGACGAGCCAAGTGGTCGCGGCTGCGAGCATCGCCTCGGCTATCATCAGGGCGAGCATCACCGCGAGTGCGGGAGAGATCAAATAGCTCGCCAGCTCCACGCGTGAAATGTGCTTCTGCTTCATGGCGGTCCTGGAACGGAGGGGGCGCGTGGTGCCGATCAGGGGTCGAGTTTAGCGGTATTTGCTCGCGAAATTAAGCATGCGGACGGCGGCGACCCGGATCGCTGCCGCTTGATTGTTAGCTCTGGCGGCAATTTCGGCTGGCGAGGCGAAAGCCGAGGGCGTAGTTTTCCCGGCCCGGGCGAGACTGGGCCGCGAAGCCGCGGATGGCGAGGCACGCAGAGTGAGGAAAGACGCAGGCATCGTCCTTGCGCATCTGGCCGCGCCGGTCGGCTTTCTCGGCGCGTCATCATTGCCGACACATCTCGTTCTCGGCTTCGGCCTCGCTGCCATGACGGCGCTTACCGTCGCCGACTTGCGCGCCTCGATCGGCATTTGGCTGACGTTGTGTTTGTGGTGCTGCCTCGCCTGGTTTGTCATCGAGGGCGCGGTGCGCTTGAGCGCCGCCTTTGTCGCCGGCAGAGTGCGCCGCTATCTGCTCTCTCCAGCATGTTGGGTCGATGTGCTCTCGGTGTTTCTGGTCCCGATCGCGCTGATTTGCGGCCTGGCGCCGCCGACGGCCTGGCTGTTCGCGTCGTTGTGGGTGCTCAAGCTGGCGCAGCATTCGTCGGGCTTCGCCCAGCTTGGCCGCGTGTTCGTGCTCGAGGCAAAGCCGCTCGCGAGCGTGCTGGTGCTGTTTCTGATCGCGTTGTTTCTCGCCTCAGCCGCCATGCACGTGATCGAGCGCGACGGGCAGCCGGCGGCGTTCGGCTCGCTGCCGGCCGCACTGTGGTGGGCGGTGGTGACGTTGACGACGACCGGCTATGGCGACGAGGTGCCGCGTACGCATCTCGGCCATCTCCTCGGCGCGCTGGTGATGATCTGCGGCATCGCTACCTTCGGATTGTGGACCGGCATTCTCGCCACCGGCTTTGCCGCCGAAAGCCGACGGCGGCATTTCATTCAGACCTGGGACCTGGTCAGCAAGGTGCCGTTCTTCCAGACGCTTGACCCCGCGGCCTTCACCGAGATCACTCACATGCTGCGCCGCGTCGAGGTGCCACCGCGCACCGCCATCGTCCGCCGCGGCCGGATCGGCGATTGCATGTATTTCATCGCCGAGGGCGAGGTCGAGGTCGACGTCAGCCCGATGCCGGTCCGGCTCGGCCCCGGGGCGTTCTTCGGCGAGCTGGCGCTTCTGGGCGATCTCATTCGCACCGCCAATGTGTCGACCACAGAGTCGTCGACCCTGCTTATTCTCGATCTCGCCGATTTTCGTACCTTGATGGCGCATCATCCCGAGCTAGCGCGGGCGATCGACGCCGAAGGCAAACGGCGCCTGAGCGAAAATCAGCGCCGGCGCGAGCTCTACGCGCATGGCGGCGTATGACGTCGCTCAACGAGACTCACGATCCGGCGCGGCGAAGCTTCATCGGCAGCGCCAACGCGCCCGGCAACGAGTTTCCGATTCAGAATCTGCCCGTTGGCGTGTTTCGTCCGGCGGCGGGAGCACAGCCGCGCGTCGGCGTCGCCATCGGCGACCAAATCCTCGATCTCCCTGCTGCGGTTTCGGCGTTCAACGGCGTCGCCGCCGAGGCGGCGCGAGCGGGCGCCGCACCGGCCCTCAACCCTCTCATATCGCTTGGGCCGCGGGCCTGGTCGGCCTTGCGGCTTGCGCTGTCGCGCGCGCTGAGCGCCGAGCACGCCGACGAGAGACTGCGGGCGCACCTGACGCCGATAACACAGGCGACGCTCGACATGCCGGTCGCGGTACGCAATTTCTCCGATTTCTTCGCCTCGGTGTTTCACGCCACCAATACCGGCCGCGCCTTCCGGCCGGACCATCCGCTCCTGCCGAACTACAAATATCTGCCGGTCGCCTATCACGGCCGCGCCTCATCGATCCGCCCGAGCGGCACGCCGGTAAGGCGGCCGCGCGGCCAGCGCAAGCCGGCGAATGAGCAGGCTCCCAGCTATGGGCCCTCGCGCAATCTCGATTTCGAGCTCGAGCTCGGCTTCTATGTCGGCGTACCGTCCGAGTTCGGCGCGACCGTACCGATCGGCAAGGCGGCCGAGCACATTTTCGGCTTTTGCCTGCTCAACGACTGGTCGGCGCGCGACGTTCAGGCCTGGGAGGCGCAGCCGCTCGGACCGTTCCTGGCCAAGAGCTTTGCCACCACGGTTTCGCCCTGGGCGGTGACCGCCGAGGCGCTGGCGCCGTTTCGTATGGCCGCCTTCGCCCGCCCTGAAGGCGATCCGCAGCCGCTGCCGTATCTCGATGACGCCGAAGATCGCGCGCGGGGCGGCCTCGCCGTCACGCTCGAAGCCTATATCGCCAGCGCCGCGATGCGGCGCGCCAGGACCGCGCCGCTCCTCATCACGCGGACCTCGTCTGCGAACCTCTATTGGACAGTGGCGCAGATGCTCGCCCATCAGGCTAGCAATGGCTGCAACCTCGAGGTCGGCGATCTTATCGGTTCAGGGACGGTTTCCGGCCCGGAGAAATCGAGCTGGGCGAGCCTTCTCGAATTGACCGGGCGGGGTGCAGAGCCGATCGCGCTTCCAGGCGGCGAGCGGCGCGGCTTCATCGAAGACGGCGACGAGATCATCTTCCGCGGCTTTGCGGAAAAGCCCGGTTATCCGCGCATCGGCTTCGGCGAGTGCCGCGCCGTCGTGTTGCCGGCGAAGTAAGCTCACTCTACCGGCACCCATTTCTGCAGCCGTTTACCGGTGTCGACCTCGCCGGTATAGAAATTGCCGCGCGAGTCGAACTGGCCGACATGGACGTAGTGAAATTCGCCGGCATTGCGGCCGGAGCGGCCGAAGGTGCCGACGACCGCGCCGTCCTTGCGGCGCACCGTCTCGAACACTTCGTTGGTGCCGTCGATCAGAACGAAATAGTTCTGCTTGCGGTCGAGCGGCGAGAAGGCAAGCCCCCAGGCCGAGCCCGGCCCCTGCGTCTGCGGATCGAACACGTATTGGCGGACATAGCTGCCGTCCTTGTTGAAGACCTGGACGCGGTTGTTGGTGCGGTCGCAGACATAGACCGGGCCGTCCTTGGCGAGCGCGATGCAGTGCACCGGGTTGGCAAATTGGGGCGAGTCCGGATTGTACGGCGGCAGATTGTCGTCGGTCGGCGGTCTGCCATAGGCGCCCCAGATGCGCTTGATCGCGCCGGAGGCGGCGTCGAGCACAGCGACGCGGTGATTGCCGTAGCCGTCGGCGGCGTAGACCTAGCTCGCCTGTTTGTCGAAGGCGAACGCCGCGACCTGGCCGAACTGGGACAGATCCGTGCTGCTGGTCAACGCGCCGCGCTTGCCGAATTGTTTGACGAACTTGCCCTCGACGGTGAACTTCAACACCATGCCGTCGCCCTTGCCGTTGCCCGATAGCCAGACGAAGCCGGTATTGTCGACCAGGATGCCGTGCTCCTGCAGCGGCCAGTCGTAGGGCGGGTTCTCGCCCTCGTTGGGCGGCCCGCCCCAGGAGCGCACCAGATCGCCGGCCTGATTGAACACCAGCACCGAGGGGGCCGGCACGCAGCATTTGGAACGGGGAGGACTAAGCGTCTCGCCTTTCTCGTCATCGGTGAGCGAGCGCGGGCGCTGGAACACCCAGATATTGTCCTGCGCATCGACCGCCATGCCGCCGACCTGGCCGAGAAGCCATTGTTCGGCAACGGCCTCGGCCAGTACGGATCGACGCGGAACGCCGGACTTTGCGCATGTGCCGGCGCGGTTGTGACGGCCAAGAGCGCAACGAGAATGGCGAGCGCCCGCGTCGATGCGTATTCGAATTTCATATCGCCTCCTCAGCCGGACGCACGCCCCCGCTACTGTAGCAAAGCCGCTGCGCCGCGCGTACTATGCCGCAGGCCGCCGCTTTCCGCCGCCAGCGATCGAGGATCTCATGAACGAGCAACTGCAGACCATCCAAGGCGCGCCGTTGTTCAATCCGCTGTCGCCCGACTTCATCGCCAATCCCTATTCCTATTATCACCGGCTGCGTGCGGTCGACCCGATGCATCTGACGCCGTTCGGCTTCTATGCGGCAAGCCGTCATGCCGACGTCGCAACCATCCTGCGCGACAAGCGCTTCGGCAAGGATTTCGTCGGCCGCATGACCAGGCGCTTCGGACCGCAGGTGATGGACGAGCCGATCTATCGCAGCATGAGCCATTGGATGCTGCAGCAGGATCCGCCCGACCATGGCCGCCTGCGCGGCCTGGTGGTGCGCGCCTTCACCGCGCGCCGCGTCGAGGATATGCGCCCGCGCATCCAGGCGATCGTCGACGAAATCATCGACCGCGTCGCGCCGCGCGGCCATATGGACCTGATCGCCGACTTCGCCTTCCGCCTGCCGGTCATCGTAATCTGCGACATGCTCGGTATTCCCGAGGATCACCGCGAGATTTTCTTCGGTAGTTCGCGCGCCGGCGGACGTCTGCTCGACCCGGCGCCGCTCACTCGCGCCGAGATCGACGAGCAGAACAGGTACAATCTGGCATCGGCCGAATATTTCCGCAGCCTGTTCGAGCTGCGCCGGCGCGAGCCGGGCGACGATCTGACGACTCAGCTGGTCCAGGCGGAGGAGGAGGGCAACAAGCTCAGCAACGAGGAGCTGACCGCCAACATCATCCTCCTGTTCGGTGCCGGGCATGAGACCACGGTGAACCTGATCGGCAACGGCCTCTTGGCGCTTTATCGCAATCCCGACCAGCTGCGGCGGTTGATCGACGATCCTTCGCTGACGCCTAACGCCGTCGACGAGCTTCTGCGCTACGATTCCTCGGTGCAGGTCACCGGCCGCACCACGCTCGAAGACGTCGACGACATCGGCGGCATTGCGATGCCCAAGGGGCAGTCGGTCATCTGCCTGCTCGGCGCTGCCAATCGCGATCCCGCGGTTTACGCCGATCCCGACAAGCTCGATATCAAGCGCGCCGACATCCGTCCGCTGTCATTCGGCGGCGGCATCCACTATTGCCTCGGCGCCCAGCTCGCCCGCATCGAGGGCGAGATCGCGATCTCGACCCTGCTCCGCCGCCTGCCCAATCTGCGGCTCGACAATGTCGATCACCCCGACTGGCGGCAGACCTTTGTGCTGCGCGGGCTGAACAAGCTGCCGGCAAGCTGGTAGCGGCAGGCTCATCCTCCAGCGCGTAGTGGAACGAAGCGGCGAAGGGGCGTCATGGCCGAGACCAGCATGCGCACCGTGATTCTATCGATGGATGTGGTCGGAGACGGCAGGATCGCGGACGCCGGCGAGGAGCCGACATTGACGCGGCTGCCTGCGCCGTCGCGCGACCTGATTGATCGCATCATCGCAGTGAATCATGGGCGGGTGATGAAGCGCGCAGGCGAATGTCGTCTTATTGAGTTCCGCAGCGTGCTCGACGCCGTGAACTGTGCTCTTCGTGTGCAGTCAGTCACGATCGAGCGCAACGCCGGCCTGGCGCCCGAGCACCGCGTCGCGTTCGGCGTCGGCATCCATATCGCCGATGTGGTTGAGCACAACGGCGGCGAACTCGCAGGCGACGCCGTCAACATCGCCGCGCGGCTTGAAGGCATCTGCGCGCCGAACGGAATTTGCCTCTCCGAGGACGCCTATCGCTACATCAAGGCGAAACTCCGGGCGGCAGTAACCGATCTCGGCAACCGCGAACTCGAGAACATCGCCCAGCCGGTGCATGCCTATGCGATTTCTCTCGGCAAACCGGCGCGGGCGAGGCCGCCGGCCAAGCCGCACGTGTTTAAAAATAAACGCTGGGTGCAGCGGACGATCGGGTTACTGGCCGCCCAGTACCTGCGTCTGGTGTGGAAGACGAGCCGCTTTCGCATCCTCATGTCGCCAGCATCGACACCTCCGGCTGCGTGAGAATGCGCCGCTACGACGAGGTCGTGATGCTGAGCGCGCGGGCCGAATCCTACTTCGGGCTTGACGGGGTCGGCCTGCCGGCAGTGTGCCTCGGGCTGGCGACGACCCTCGATCTCTATCGGGCGCTGTTTAGCGAGCATCTCGCCGGGATGGCCAGCGGGTTGATGTCGACGAAACTCGCAAGCGAGGTTTCCCCCGGAGCCTATTCGAGCGTTGGCGTTGGCGCTGTGGCGGCGCGCATCGCGGCCGGGCGCGCGTTTTATTCCTTTGCGCTGCCGGGCTGGGCATCCGCACTTCAGTTTGTCTTCGATGCCGGTGTCATTGCTGCGGTCGCCATCCTCGGCCGCGGCGGCTTTTGGAATTTGCGCGGCGCGCAACCTGCCGACCGCTATCCGATATTGGTTGCCGGCGCCGTCCTGTCGGCGGTGACACCGCTGATGATCGCGTCGTCCCGGCCGAACTACCTTACTTTTGCGGTGCCGTTGATGGGGGTGTTCCTGGTGGAAGCGTGGCGGCGCATTGGCGAGCAACGCATAACCGGCCCAATGATCGGCTGGGCGCTTGCAGCGTGGTTGTCCATACTTACGCTTGATTGGCGATGGGAGGGGCGCATGCCGTGGGACTGGCTACGGATTGTCGGTCCGATGACCTGGGTCTTGCTCGTCATCGGTCCTGCGAGCCTCGCGCTGGTGGCCGAAGCCTCGGAGGTTTCCGAGCGCCGGTCGTAGCGATCCCCACGCCACCTTCGCTAACCGCTCGCAAATGTCCGAGCGGCCTGCGCGCCGTCATGAATTTGCTCCGAACCGTTTGATATCGTTTAGTTATCTTGGTTAGTAAACGTGGACATAAACGCGTCGCCGCGGTTCTGGCTTCCGGCGCTTCGCCGAAGCGCAATGTCCTGGCCCCACACCGCGCGCCAATGGGGCATGTTCAACTAACTCCAAAGAAACAAGAATTCCGTGCGAACGAGCGCGGGACGGTCGCGGAAAATCTGCGAGCCGAGATCGATTCGACGGTTTTCCACTTGACAAGGTTTTCAAACTCCCTTCTCTTGTTTAGTAAAAATACTGAACATCGCGCCTGGAGGCAACGACGAGGAGGGTCACGGCGATCGGAATGCGAAGCCGTGTCCCGTTCTTGAAAAGCAATGGCCTCAGCCCGTTCGGGCTTCGATGCTGGCGTCGTCTCCGGCCAAGGGCGCTCCGGAGCGATGGTTTCAAGAAAGGGAAGCCACATGCGAAAATCAGCGACTGGGAGATGGTCGAAATGGGCGGGCGGCGCGTTCGCCCTCCTCGCCGGTGTCGTGCTGACGGCTTTTGCCGGCCAGCCGGCCGCGGCGCAAAGCAAGCAACTCACGCTGTGCTGGGCGGCCTGGGACCCGGCCAACGCGCTCGTCGAGCTCGGCAAGGACTTCACCAAGGAGAGCGGCATCGAGATGAAATACGAGTTCGTCCCGTGGACGAGCTACGCCGACCGCTTTCTTAACGAGCTCAATTCGCACGGCAAGCTGTGCGACCTGATCATCGGCGACAGCCAATGGATCGGCGGCGCGGCCGAGAACCATTGGTACATCAAGCTCAACGACTTCTTCGCCAAAGAACACATCACCATGAACGACTTCGTGCCGGCGACCGTGCTCGGCTATTCGGAGTGGCCAAAGAACACGCCGAACTACTGGGCGCTGCCGGCCATGGCCGACGCGGTCGGCTGGACCTACCGCAAAGACTGGTTCTCGCGTCCGGAAATCCAGGCCGAGTTCAAAAAGAAATACGGTCGCGATCTGGCGCCGCCGAAGACCTATGACGAGCTCAAAGAAATCGCCGAGTTCTTCCAGGGCCGCGAAATCGACGGCAAGAAGGTCTATGGCGCCTACATCTTCACCGAGCGCGGCTCGGAAGGCATCACGATGGGCGTCACCAACGTCCTCTACAATTACGGCTTCGAGTACGACAATCCGAAGAAGCCCTATCAGATGCAGGGCTTCGTCAACTCCCCCGACGCCGTCAAAGGCCTCGAATTCTACAAGGCGCTGTACAAGTGCTGCACCGCTCCCGGCATGACCAACGCCTACATGCAGGAAGGCCTCGACGCCTTCAAATCCGGGCAGGTGGCGATGCAGATGAACTGGTTCGCGTTCTTCCCCGGCCTATATAAGGATCCCAATGTCGGCGGCGACAAGATCGGCTTCTTCGTCAATCCCGCCGGCCCGAAGGCGCACTTCACGCAGCTCGGCGGCCAGGGCATCTCGGTGGTGGCGACCTCCGACCATCAGGACGACGCGCTGCGCTACATCAAGTGGTTCGCCCAACCCGCAGTGCAGCAGAAATGGTGGGAGATCGGCGGCTACTCCGCTCTCAAGGCCGTCGTCGATGCGCCCGGCTTCCCCAAGAGCGCGCCATTTGCTCCGCAGTTCCTGGAATCGATGGCGATCGTGAAGGACTTCTGGGCCGAGCCGTCCTATGCCCAGCTCCTCCTCGACATGCAGAAGCGGGTGCATGACTACGTCGTCGCCGACAAAGGCACGGCGCAGCAGGCTCTCGACCTGTTGGTCAAGGATTGGACCAAGGTCTTCAAGGAGCAGGGCAAGACGGCCGCGTCCGAGTAGTGTCCGGTCCGCTCGGTCGATGCGCAAAAGGTCTCCCCGGTGCTATCGTCCGGGGAGACCTATCAAAACCCGCAGGACGCCATGACTGCGCTCATTCATCCCGACGCCCCGGTCGATCGTATCGGCGCGGAGGCTCCGTTTCGCGCCATGAAGCGCGTGCGCAGCCTGTCGGATCGCAGCATCGCCTGGCTGTTCGTCACTCCGACGATCGCGCTCCTGCTGGCGATCAACATCTTCCCGCTGGTCTGGATGATCCGGCTGTCCTTCACCAGCCTCAATCTGAGCATGTCGTACCTGCCGCTGCGGTTCGTCGGGCTCGACAATTACGCCGATATCCTCAGCGACGACGACATCTGGATTCGCTTGCAGACCACTGCGCAGTTCGTCATCGCGACGGTCGCGCTTGAGGTGCTGGTGGGCTTCGGCCTCGCGCTGCTCATCAACCGGCAGTTTCGCAGCCACAGTTTCTGGACAACGATTATCCTGCTGCCGATGATGCTTTCGCCGGCCGTGGTCGGCAATTTCTGGACGCTGCTGTTCCAGCCGCAGATCGGGCCGTTCAACTATGTCGTCGGCCTCTTCACCGGAATTGCGCCGAGTTCGTTCAGCATGACCGGCGAGGTCGCGCTCGCGCCGTGGACCATCGTGCTGGTCGATACCTGGATGTGGGCGCCCTATGTCATGCTCATCTGCCTGGCCGGGCTGCGCTCGATCCCCGATTACATCTACGAGGCGGCCGAGGTCGACCGCGCCTCGCCGTGGCGGCAGTTCTGGTCGATCACGCTGCCGATGGTCATGCCGTTCTTGATGCTGGCGGTGCTGTTCCGCGCCATCGAGAACTTCAAGATGTTCGACATGGTCAACCTGCTGACTTCTGGCGGCCCCGGCTCGACGACTGAGCTCATTTCGATCACGCTCAAGCGCGCAGCGTTCGAGAAGTGGCGCACCGGCTATTCCTCCGCGCTCGCCATCATCCTGTTCGTCACCGTGTTTGGCGCGGCCAACATCTATGTCAAGGCGCTCAATCGGGTGAAGCAGCGATGACGGCCGCCGCCAGATCCACCGCGCATTCGATCGTCGAAGCCTCGCCGCGAGTGAAGGCCTTCGCGGCAGCCGTCGTGATTTTTTACGCCCTGGTGACGATCGCGCCGATGCTTTGGATCGTCGCGACCGCATTCAAATCGCAAAGCGATGCGATCGCCTATCCGCCCAAGGTGATCTTCCAGCCGACGCTCGAAGGCTATGTGAACCTGTTCACCGTGCGCACGCGGCAGACGCCGGATTTCATCGCCAGCCTGCCGCCGGCGACCACCTGGTACGACAAGCTGGTACGCAAGCACGACATGGTCATCGCCGGGCCGTCGAAGGTGATGCCGCGCTTCATCAATTCGCTGGTGATCGGCTTCGGTTCGACCTTTCTTGCGGTGCTTCTCGGTGCGCTCGCTGCCTACGCCTTCTCGCGCTTCCGCATTCCGCTGGCCGACGATTTGTTGTTCTTCATCCTGTCGACGCGGATGATGCCGCCGGTCGCCGTCGCCATTCCGATCTACCTGATGTACCGGCAGCTCAATCTCACCGATACCTGGACCGGCATGATCCTGCTCTACACCGCGGTCAATGTCTCGCTGGCGGTTTGGCTGCTCAAAGGCTTCATCGACGAGATACCGCGCGAGTACGAGGAAGCCGCCTTGGTTGACGGCTACACGCGGCTGCAGGCCCTGCGCAAGGTGGTGCTGCCGCAGGCGGTGACCGGAATTGCCGCCACCGCGATTTTCTGCCTGATCTTCTCGTGGAACGAATATGCCTTCGCCGTCCTCCTCACCAGCGGCGACGCGCAGACCATGCCGCCGTTCATTCCGTTCATCATCGGCGAGGGCGGACAGGACTGGCCTGCGGTCGCCGCCGCGACCACGCTGTTCGTGATTCCGATCGTGTTGTTCACGATTCTGCTGCGCCGGCATCTCTTGCGCGGCATCACCTTTGGGGCGGTGCGCAAATGAGCGGCGACCACGCCATCGGCACCGGCCGACTGCTTCGCTGGTTCCGCCGCGGGCCGTGGGAAGGCGCGGCGATGACGCTCATCGCCGCCGGAATCGTGATGCTGGTGCAGCCGTGGTCGATCGATCTTTACGGCTATTCGTTCGTGACCATCCTCGCCGGTACGCTTGGATTCGTCATTGTGAGCCATTTTCCGGAATAGGGGCGGGGCGCGCGATGGCACAAATCCGCATAGAAAATCTGCACAAGACGTTCGACCAGTTCGCGGCGGTGCACGATTCGAACTTCGCCATCGAAGACGGAACCTTCTTCGCGCTCCTCGGGCCGTCGGGTTGCGGCAAGACGACGACGCTGCGGATGATCGCCGGCCTCGAGCTGCCGACTGACGGACGCATCTTGCTCGACGGCGAGGACGTCACGTTTCGCCGCGCCGCCGCGCGCGACATAGCCTTCGTCTTCCAGCTGTTTGCGCTCTATCCGCATATGAATGTCGAGCAGAACATCGGCTTCCCGCTCAAGTGCCAGGGCATGCCGCGCCGCGAGATCCGCGAGCGGGTCAGGGAAACCGCGCGGCTTCTGCGCATCGAGGATTTGCTGCCGAGCAAGACGTCGAAATTGTCGGGCGGGGACCGGCAGCGCGTCGCGCTTGGGCGCGCCATGGTCAGGCGGCCGAAGGCGTTCCTGATGGACGAGCCGCTCGGCGCGCTTGACGCCGAGTTCCGCCAGCTGATGTGCGGCGAGCTGCGCGACCTGCATGACCGCATCGCGGCGACCACGATCTACGTCACCCACGACCAGCTCGAGGCAATGTCAATGGCTGATCAGATCGCGGTCATGAACGCCGGCCGCATCGAGCAGATCGGGACGCCGCAGGAGATCTACGACCGGCCGGCAAGCCTGTTCGTCGCCGACTTCATCGGCTCGCCGCCAATGAATTTCCTGCATTTCGAGGCCGCGTTGGAGCCGGGGAGCCGGTCGGTGCAGGTCGGCAATGCGAGCATCGCGGTGCCGGAGATTCGGGAAGGCCGGCCGAGCGGGCCGCTCGTTCTGGGCGTGCGGCCCGAGCACATCCGGTTTTCCGATACCGGCGCGTTGCGCGGCCGCGTTTTTGGCGCCGAATACCTTGGCACCACGCAGATCGTCACCGTCGAGACCGAGCCCGGACGCGTGAGGGCGCGGCTTCCCTCGAGCCTGCCGGTCGAAGTCGGCGAGATCGTCAACTTGACGTTCCGCGCCTCCCGGCTGGCGCTGTTCGATGCGCAGACCGGTTCGGCGATCAAGACCGAGAGCCACGAGAGCGTCGGTCATGGCTAACGTCGCTCTGCGCCACGTCAGCAAGCGCTTCGGCCGCGTTGAAGCGGTGCGCGACCTGTCGCTGGCGATCAACGATGGCGAGTTTGTCGTGCTGCTCGGGCCGAGCGGCGCCGGCAAGACCACGACGCTGCGGATGATCTCCGGCCTCGAGCGCCCCGACGCCGGCGCGATCCTGATCGACGGCCGTGAGGTGACTCAGGATCCGCCGGGAGTGCGCGATATCGCCTTCGTGTTTCAGCAATATTCGCTCTATCCGCATCTCAGCGTTTACGACAATCTGGCGTTCCCGCTGCGCTCGCCGGCGCGCCGGATCCCGGAACCGACCATTCGCAAGCGCGTCGAGCAGACCGCGGAGTTGCTGCACATCACCGGCAAGCTCGGCAATCGGGCGACGCGCCTGTCGGGCGGCGAGATGCAGCGGGTCGCGATCGGGCGGGCGTTGGTGCGCGATCCGGCGATCCATCTCATGGACGAGCCGCTGTCTTCGGTCGACGCCAAGCTGCGCGCGGAGCTGCGCCTGGAGCTCAAGCGGATTCAGGTCGAGCTCGGCGCCACGATCCTGTATGTGACGCACGATCAGGTCGAGGCGATGACGATGGCCTCGCGCATCGGCGTCATCAAGGACGGCGAGCTCCTGCAACTCGGCACCCCGCGCGAGATCTACGAAAACCCGAGCAGTCGCTATGTCGCAAGCCGGCTCGGTACGCCGCAGATCAATTTCCTTCCCGCATCGCTCGTTCCCGAGATCGCGATGCCGGCCGGAGCCGAAACCGTCGGCATCCGCACCGAGCACCTGATGATCGCCGCGGCGAACGGCGGCGGCATCATCGGCCGGGTGCACCGCGTCGAGCATCTCGGCGACCAGAACCACGTCTATCTCGAATATCGCGGCGAGACGCTGGTGACGCTCGCCGATGCCCATCAACCGCTGCAGGCCGGCCAGGACGTCGAACTCAAGCTCGTGCACCCGCTCTACTTCGACGCGGCGGGCCGGCGCATTGCGGCTGCAGTTCATTGAGGATCGTCCGATGTCGCTTCAACCCGACACCTTGAAGTCACTGGTGAGAGCGGCCGCGGAGCAGGTGATCGCCAACGCGGCGGAGCTCACCGCGCTCGATCAGGCGATCGGCGACGGCGACCATGGTGCCAACATGAAGCGCGGCTTCGAGGCGGTGCTTGGCAAGCTCGACGCGATCGGGGCGCAGTCGCTCGACGAGGCGCTCAAGACCATCGGCAAGACCCTGGTGATGACGGTCGGCGGCGCTTCGGGACCGCTCTACGGCAGCTTCTTCATGGCCGCGGGCGACGCGCTGGGGCGGAGCAAAAAGCTGCCCGACGATCTTGCCGAGGTGTTCGGCTCCGGCGTGGGCGCGGTGAGCGCCCGCGGCCGGTCGCAGCCCGGCGAAAAGACGATGCTCGACGTGCTGGTCCCGGTGCTGGAAACGCTCAAAGCCGAGGCCGGGCGGCCTGATCTAATTGAGCGGGTGCGCTCGACCGCAAGCGAAGCGGTCGCCCGCACGGTGCCGATGCAGGCGACCAAGGGCCGGGCATCCTATCTCGGCGCCCGCAGCATCGGCCATGTCGATCCCGGCGCGCGATCAAGCTGCGTCCTCCTGCACGCCGTTTGCAACACGTTGGAGGCGCGACAATGAACGACACGGTCGGCATCGTCATCGTCTCGCACTCCAAGGACATCGCCAAAGGCACCGCCGACATGGTGCGGCAGATGGTCGGCAGCGAGGTCAGGGTTGCGTTCTGCGGCGGAAATCCCGACGGCCAGCTTGGCACCAATGTCGCCCTGATTATCGACGCCATCAACGACGCCTGGTCGCCGAAGGGCGTCGCCGTGCTCGTCGATCTCGGCGGCGCGGAGACGAACAGCGAGATGGCGGTCGAGATGCTGCCGCCGGACCGGCGCGACCTGGTCGTCGTCTGCAACGCGCCGATCGTCGAGGGCGCGGTGATGGCCGCGACCGAAGCCGCCGGCGGCAGTTCGCTCGAGCAGGTGAGGGCGGTTGCCGAAGAACTCTCTGCCGGTTAGGCGGCGCTGGAGACAAAGCGATCATTTGGGAATGAAGATGTTGGAAACACCGAAAGCAAATGGCCAGGATTTCACTGGCAGCGTGCGGCTCATTCACGCCGTCGGCATGCATGCGCGTCCGGCGGTCAAGCTGACCAAGCTGGCCAAGAAATTCAAGGCGCATATCTCGATCCGCGCCGCCGACGCCGTCGAATGGATCAACGCCAAAAGCGTCGCCAAGGTGATGGCGCTGCGCGCGGCGCGCGACAGCATCATCGAGATCAAGGCGTCTGGCGAGGACGCCGAGGCCGCGGTTGCGGCGTTGGTCGACCTCGTCGAGACCGACTTTCCGGACAGCGGTTAGGGTCATGCGGGCGGACCTTGCGCGGCTGGCATATCGGGGCAGAACCGCATCGATCGGTTTTGCCCACGGGCCGTTCGTGCGCGTCGACGCAGCGCCGAGCGGCCGGCATGCCAGCGGAACGCCCGAGGATGAGAAACGTGCGCTGCGCGCGGCGTTGGAGTCTGGGGGTCGCCAGATCGCTTCGCTGGCACATGCCGCCGGCGGCGAGGCGGCGCAGATTCTGGAGTTTCAGGTCGTCTTGCTCGACGATGAGGATTTCCTCGACCCGGTCTTTGCCGCCATCGCCGCCGGCGCGCCGGCGGACGCGGCCTGGTCGTCCGCGCTCGACGAGCAGATCGCCGATTACAATTCGGCGTCCGACGAGTATCTGCAGGCGCGCTCCTCGGATTTGGCGGACCTGCGCGATCGGGTGCTACGGACCTTGCGCGGCGGTACCGCCGAGGCGCCCAAGATTCCAGGCGGTGCGGTGGTCTGCGCCGAGGATCTGCCGCCGTCACGTTTTTTGGAGATCGACTGGTCGAACGGCGGCGGGGTCGCGCTGCTTCGCGGCAGTCCCACCAGTCACGTTGCGTTGCTGGCGCGCTCGCGCGGTATTCCCATGGTGGTGCAGCTCGGCACGGTCGCCGAACCGGCGCAGGCGGCGCTGCTCGACGGCGAGCGCGCGACGCTTGAGCTCGATCCGAGTGCGCAACAGATCGACGTTTTCGAACGGCGTCGCGACGCGCATCGCAAGAGCCGCGCCGCCGCCCACGCCATTCTGCGCCGGCCGGCGGCCTCATGGGGCGGGGAGAAGATCAAGCTTCTGATCAACATTCAGCGCGTCGACGATCTCGATCACGTCGACGCCCAATATGCCGACGGCGTCGGCTTGATGCGGACCGAGTTTCTGCTCGGCCAGGGAGCCGGATTGCCGGACGAGGAGACGCAGTACCTCGCTTATGACGCGGTGCTGCGCTGGGCCGGCAACCGGCCGGTGACGATCCGGACCTTCGACGCCGGCGGCGACAAGCCGGTGCCCGGATTTACCGAGGATGGCGAGGCCAACCCGTTCCTCGGCGTGCGCGGTTTGCGGCTTTGCCTGGCACGTCCGGATGTCTTTGCCGTTCAGCTCCGCGCGCTCGCTCGCGCCGCGACACTCGGCAACCTCAGAGTCATGTTCCCGATGGTGACCACGCCGGATGAATTGGAGGCGGCGCGCAGCGCATTCGTCGACGTTGTCCGCGCACTGCAGGCCCGGCGCATTCCGGCCGTGCTTCCGGAGCTGGGCATCATGGTCGAAGTACCGGCGGCGGCGTTGACGATCGAACGATTCAAGGCGTCGTTTTTTTCCATCGGCTCCAACGATCTCGCGCAATATGTCACGGCGTGCGACCGGACCAACGGGACGCTCGGCAAGTTGAGCGATCCGCTGCAGCCGGCGGTTCTCGAGCTCATCGGCCGCACCGTCGATTACGGCCGGCGGGCCGGGATCAGCGTTAGCCTGTGCGGTGAAATGGCTGGCGATCCGCGCTGCATTCCGGCGCTGCTGTCGTGCGGTTTGCGCGAACTCTCGGTCAATCCTTCGGCTTTGGCCCAGGTGAAGCAGACCATTGACCGACTAAGCCGCGGGGACGCCCGTGACTGACGCGATACTCCAAGAGGCGGCGGAAGTCAGTGCCGTCGCCGAGTACAAGCGCATCTTCAGGGAGGTGCTGGATAACAGGCCGTCCGGCATGCGGCTGCGGCTCGCCCATGCGATGGGCAAGAACCGCAGTTTCGTGAGTCAGATATCGAATCCCGCCTATCCGGTTCCGATTCCGGTCCAGCATCTCAATACCATCTTTGAGGTCTGCCATTTTCCGCCGCCGTCGAAAGCGGCCTTCCTGCAGGCTTATGCGCGCGCTCATCCGCGCCGGGTTGGCCAGCTCGATCAAATCCCCCGCGAACGCACCATCCTGTTGCACGTGCCCGATCTCGGCAGCGCCAAGCGCAACGGACAGCTGGATGCGCTGATGCAGGAGTTTGCGCGCCGCTTGGTCGCGATCATGCAAGACGAAAAATAAGGCCGCCGACAAGCGGCCGGGGAGGGAGCGTGAAAAAGTTCATCAATTCCGTCGACGCGATGCTGGCGGAGAGTCTGGACGGTTTTGCGGCCGCGCACGCCGATATCGTCGCGCTCGGGCCCGAGCGCAAATTCGTGCGCCGGCGCTCGGTGAACGCCAACAAGGTGGCGCTGGTCTCCGGCGGCGGCAGCGGCCACGAGCCGTTGCATGCGGGATTCGTCGGGACCGGTATGCTCGACGCGGCCTGCCCCGGACAAATCTTCACCTCGCCAACGCCCGATCAGATCGTCGAGGCGGCGGCCGCCGTCGGCGGCCGGGCGGGCGTCCTTTTCATCGCCAAGAACTACGCCGGCGACTGCATGAATTTCGAGATGGCCGCGGAGTTGTTCGCCGGCGCGGCGGCGACTGTCGTGACCAATGACGACGTGGCGGTCGAGAAGTCGACGCACAGCACCGGACGGCGGGGCGTGGCCGGCACGCTGGTCGTGGAGAAGATCGTCGGTGCAGCGGCCGAGAACGGCATGGATCTGAAGTCGTGCGCGCAGCTCGGCAGCGAGGTCAACGCCAGGACCCGCTCGATCGGCGTCGCATTGACAAGCTGCACCGTGCCCGCCGCCGGCACGCCGACCTTCGCGCTCGGCGCCGACGAGATGGAAATGGGCGTCGGCATCCACGGCGAACCGGGCCGCAAGCGGGTCGCTCTGGCGAGCGCCGACGCCATCGCCGAGCAGATGCTCGGTGCGATCCTCGCCGACGGCGATGGCCTGTCCGGCGAGGTGCTGCTTCTGGTCAACGGTTTCGGCGGCACGCCGGCGATCGAGCTTTATCTCATGTACAACGCAGCGAGGCGCATCCTGGAACAGCGGGGGCTCGGCATTGCGCGCTCGCTCGTCGGTTCCTACGTCACCTCGCTCGAGATGGCGGGATGCTCCATTACCTTGACCCAGCTCGACGACCGATTGACCGCGCTCTGGGACGATCCGGTTCATACCGCGGCACTGCGGTGGTAACCGCCGATGAAAATTCGCAGCACCGCGTTGACACATTGCGGACTCGTTGCGTACGGGCGCGCGGTGGCCATTGATCTTGTCGATGACCAAGGGGCGGATGTGGCGGTTGAGCTTTCGCTCGAGCAGGCTCAAGCGATCGCAAAGACCTTGCCATGTTTGCTCGAGCGCGCCTTGCGGGCGGTTTCCGATAAGACCGAGGCCAATCGTGTCTTGGCGCTCGACCGTTGGACGGTCGAGCGGTCCATTGACGGCACCGGTCTGCTTCTGACCCTGACGGCAGGCGATGGGTACGAAGTGTGCTTCGCTATTCCTGGCGAGGCATGCCGAGGCTTGGGCCTTGTCCTTGGGGGCTGCAAGCGACCCGCGACCGAGGACAAGAGCGATCGAACGCCAGCAGCATCCTCGAAGCCACTCAACTAACCGGCAACAGTTCGCCCAGGCAACCTCGGCGGCGCCTGCGACATTGCGTCGTCGGGTGCCATGAGCCCTGTGCAGAGCCGGGTTCCCTGCGTTTGCGGACCCGCCGTCACAAGAACCGCGTCGGCCACATCAGCGTGCGCCACATGTGGGAGGACGGCGAATTGTCGAAGCCGAGGCCTTCCTTCGGTTGCTTGAAGTTACGGCCGACGATGTCGACGAAGTCGTCGAGATCGACCTTGGCGTCGGGATCGAACGAATAGACGTCGTTCATGGTGATGAGCCGCGACGACATGTACCATTTATGGTTCCGCGCCCGCTCGTATTCGGCGACGATCTATGGCTCGGGCTGGTAGTCGGGCCCGAACGCCTTGAGGTAGAGCTCGGGATATTCGTAGCCGACCGCAGGATCGGGAAAGAAGCGCAGCGCCTGGTGCATGCGCACCGCCCAGCTCACCTCCTCGTCGACATAGGGCTCGATCATCTGCGCGCCCCAATAGCCGTGGTCGCAGCGGATGAAGCTCGCCACGCCGATGTCATGCAGGAGGCAGGCGAGAATGACTTTTTCGCTGTGGCCGGCCTTGAGCGCGTGCGTGGCGCTCTGCAGCAGATGCGAGGTGGTGGCGAAGCGCGCCTTGAAGAAATCGATCAGCGTCGGCTTTTCCGACATTGGCGGCAGCCGCGGGTCTGCGCCCATCAGGAAATATTTGCCGGGATTGGCGGCGAGGATCGCCTGGCCGTTCTCGATCTCCACCTTGCCGTCAGCGAGATTGAACAGCGCCGATTTGGCGATGATGCGCTCGGCGAGTTGATGCATCATCGCTTCTTCGAGCTCTTCGGCGCGCTCGGAGAGCGTCAGCGGTCTCGCGTGTTCGTTCATGGTCGGCTTGCCTTTGTCAGCGTTTGCCCGGCCGCGCGGGCATGAACGCGAATCAAGAGGCCCGCAGCCGCTCTGCCGGCGAATTTACCATCCGACGCCGCGCGAGGCCAATCGCGCCAAAGCGCTGCGTCGGCTGCTATGATGCCGCACGCGGTTGGCGTTGCCGCAGCTAGAGGGCCGGGCGTGCCGGGGAGTTTGAGCGATCTCGTCGCGGATCTCGCGCTGGCGAACCGCATCCTGGCGCATGAGGGCGTGCTCGACGCCTTCGGCCACGTCAGCGTGCGCCATCCGGCCGATCCGAGCCGTTTTCTCCTGGCGCGCTCGCGGGCGCCGCTGCTGGTCGAGCCGAACGACATCCTCGAGTTCACGCTCGATTCCGAGCCGACACGGCCGGCCAAGGTCGCGCTTTACGCCGAGCGCGTCATCCACGGCGCAGTCTACCAGGTGCGCAGCGACGTCATTGCGGTCTGCCACCACCACGCGCCTTCGGTGCTGCCGTTCTGCGTCGCCGGCAAGCCGATCGTGCCGGTGTTCCACCTTGGCGCCGCGATCGGCGAGGCGATCGCGTTCTGGGACCAGCATGACGAGTTCGGCGACACCAATCTCTTGGTGACGAAGCCGGAGGAGGGGCGTTCGCTCGCCCGCGCGCTCGGCCGGCACGCCGTGGTGCTGATGAAGCGCCATGGCGCGACCGTCATCGGCGGCGGCTTGCGCGAACTGGTGTCGCGCGCGATCTTCCTGTGCCAGAATGCCGACTATCAGATGCGTGCCATCACCCTCGGCGGCGCCCCGCCCTTGCATCCCGGCGAGATCAAGCGCGCCGGCGCCGTCAATCTGATGCCGATCGTCGTCGAGCGCACCTGGGAATATTGGAGCATGCGGCTTAAGGCCGCCGGCGCCCTGCCGCCGCGCGCTCGTCGCATGCGGAAGAGAAAATGATGATGTCGCGTCGCAAGCTGCTGCCCTCGCTCATGAGCCTTGTCGGCTTGGGACGCGTGCTGCACCTGCGCGCCGCAGCCGCTGCGGAGGAGGTGACCTTTCCCGCCGATTTCGCGTGGGGCGCTTCGACCTCAAGCTATCAGATCGAGGGCGCGGTGGAGGAGGACGGCCGCGGCAAGAGCATTTGGGATACCTTTTCGCACACGCCCGGCCGGATAAAGAACGACGATACCGGCGACGTCGCCTGCGATCACTATCACCGCTGGCTCGAGGACGTGGAGTGGCTCACGCGCGGCGGCTTCAACGCCTATCGGTTCTCGACCGCCTGGCCGCGCATCTTTCCCGCGGGTGCCGGCATGGTCGGGCCGCGCGGGCTCGATTTCTACGACCGCCTGGTCGACGGATTGCTCGGGCGCGGCGTGACGCCGTGGCTGTGCCTGTATCATTGGGACTTGCCGCAGGCGCTGCAGGACGAAGGCGGC
>JASHXX010000427.1 GCA_030043335.1 Xanthobacteraceae bacterium | reverse complement strand
GCGACGCCAACAATGGAAGGGCCCATGGTCACTGGGGCGAAATCGGCCTTGAGGAGCGCGGCATCTGGCCGTCCGCAGCGAACATTTGGGCAGCGACGGCCGGGCGCGGATACCAGTTCCGCGGCAGGCCCGCCATTGTTCGCCCAAGCGGCCTGTGTTAGCCAACCCGCCCAACGCCCGCGGGGCCGGAGACGAGCATGTCAGCGACCAATGGCGGTCCTCAGCCCCAAGCCACGGTCATGCCGCAGATCGGCGTCCTCGCCCAATATGTGAAGGACTTGTCGTTCGAGAACCCGAACGCGCCCCGCTCGCTCGCCCCGAGCGGGCAGCAGCCGACCATTAATATTCAGGTCAATGTCGACGCCGCGCCGATGAGCGGCAGCACCGGCGGCACCGACTTCGAAGTGAAGCTGCGCCTCGAGGGCAAGGCCGAAGTCCAAGGCATGGTGCTGTTCGGCTTCGAACTGGTGTTTGCTGGCGCCTTCCGGATCCAGAACGTGCCAGCGGAAAGCCTGCAGCCGATCGTGATGATCGAGTGCCCGCGGCTGTTGTTCCCGTTCGCCCGCGAGATCGTCGCCACCGCCGTGCGCAATGGCGGCTTTCCGCCATTGCTGCTCGAACCGATCGACTTCGTGAGCCTCTATCGCCAGCGCCTCGCCGCAATGCAGGCGTCACCGCCCTCGCAGCCGGTCAATCCGGGCTGAGATAATCGCGCCAGATGGCGTGGTCGCCGAGTGTCGCGATGAACGCCCGGTGCGCCGCCCGTTCCACCTCGGTAATCCGGACCGCGAGCGGCACGACGCGCTCGCGCACGATGATCGGTGCGCCGACGGCAAGGCCGGGCATGGCCGTCTGCGACAACACCAATTGCGCCTGGCGCGCATCGATCAGCTCGACATAGACCTCGGCCAGGAGTTCGGCATCGAGCAGCGCGCCGTGCTTGGTGCGACGCGAATTATCGATCGCGTAGCGCGCGCACAGATCGTCCAGGCGATTCGATCCGCCCGGATATTTGCGGCGAGCGATCAGCAAGGTGTCGATCATCCGCTCGCGGGCAATCGTCGGCCGGCCGACGCGCTCGAATTCGGCATTGAGGAAGCCGATATCGAAGCCGGCATTGTGGATGACGAGCGGCGCCTCGCCGAGGAAGGCGATCAGATCGTCGACTACGTCGGCGAATAAAGGCTTGTCCTTGAGGAAGCCGTCGGTGAGGCCGTGGACCGCGAATGCCTCCTCCGGCATCTCGCGGTCGGGATTGAGGTAGCAGTGGAATGTTTGTCCGGTCGGGATGCGATTGAACAGCTCGATGCAGCCGATCTCCACCAGGCGATGGCCTTGGAACGGGTCGAGGCCCGTCGTCTCGGTATCGAGGACGATTTCGCGCATCAAAGCTCCGTCGAACCAGGCGCCGCCTACGAATCACCGGCGCGCCGACGCATTGTAGCGACCCGCCGCAGAATGTCGCGCACTTGGGCGCGCGCGTGATCGAACCCTTGCGAGCTGTCGAGGACGAAGTCGGCGCGGCGGCGCTTCTCGGCGTCCGGGGTCTGCTTGGCGACGAGCGTCGCAAATTTGTCCTCGGTCATGCCGGGCCGCTCGAAAGCCCGCCGGCGTTGCACTTCGGCCGGCGCCGAGACCACGACGACGGCGTCGCAGCCGCGCTCGCCGCCGGTCTCGAACAGGAGCGGAACGTCAAGGAGAACGACCGGCGCACCGCGCGCCTGTGCTTCGGCCAAGAACTTCTCCCGCGCCGCGGCGACGAGCGGATGCACGATCGCCTCCAGCCTGCCGAGCGCCGCGTTGTCGGCGACCACCATCGCAGCGAGCTTGTTGCGATCGACCTTGCCGCCGGCAGTCGCTCCGGGAAATGCCCGCTCGATTGCCGGCACGGCATCGCCTTCATAGAGCGCGTGCACCACCGCGTCCGCATCGTGGACCGGAACGCCGGCCTCGGCAAAGAACTCTGCCGTCTTTGATTTGCCCATGCCGAGCGAGCCGGTCAGGCAGAGGATGAATGGCCGCTTAAGGCTCATGGCGCCAGGCAGCCGCGCCGTCTCAGGAAGTCAAGCGCCGCCAACAGCGGCAATCCCAGGATCGTAAAGTAGTCGCCGTCGATGCGTTCGAAGAGTTGAATGCCGAGCCCCTCGATCTGATAGCCGCCCACGCTCGCGGTCGCAGGACCTTCGGCCGCGTCGAGATAAAGATCAAGGAACCGGTCGGACAACCGACGCATCGTCAACCGCGCGACGCCGACATGCTCGAACACCACGCGCGTGTCTTCAACGAAGGCGATCGCGGCGTGGAGCTCGTGGGTGCGGCCGGAAAGGGCGAGGAGCTGATCGCGCGCCGCCGCGCGGTCAGCCGGCTTGGCAAAGAGCTGCGCGCCGAGCGCCAGAGTCTGATCGGCGCCGAGCACAAGCCGTCCCGGGTTTTGCCGCGCTACGTGAATCGCCTTTTCGCGGGCGAGATGTCCCGCAACGGCGTCCGCACCCGCCGCCGCCGCGCTCGGTTCGAGGGCGCGCTCGTCAAGATCGGCCGGATGCACCGCGACCGCAACGCCCGCGGCCTCGAGCAAGGCCCGGCGCGCGGCGCTCTTCGAGGCGAGCACCAGCGGATCCGCCGCAAGCCACAACGACATCACTTACGAGGCCGTGTGCCGGCGCCGCTCGCCGAGGAGCGCAAGCACCGCGGCCGCGGTTTCCTCAATCGAACGTCTGGTGACGTCGATCGAGGGCCAGCCGTGCTTGGAGCATAGGCGCCGCGACGTGGCGATCTCCTCGGCTACGGCCTCGCGATCGATATATTTGTCATCATCGCGATGGGCCTTGAGGCCGAGGAGCCGATTCTGTCGGATCTGCACCACGCGCTCCGCGCTGGCATACAGGCCGACAACCAGCGGGTGCTTGAGCCGCTCGATCGCAGGCGACAGCGGCACGCCGGGCACCAGCGGGACGTTCGCCGTTTTCACGCCGCGGTTGGCGAGGTAAATCGAGGTCGGTGTCTTCGACGTCCGCGACACCCCGACCAGCAGCACATCCGCCTCCTCAAGATCGTCGGTCTGCTGGCCGTCATCATGCAGCATGGTGTAATTGAGCGCATCGATGCGGCGAAAATATTCAGCGTTGAGCGTGTGCTGCGCGCCGACCTTGTGCGTCGATTCGGCGCCGAGATAGGCCTGGAAAAGGTGCAGGACGGGGCCGAGGATCGACAGGCACGGCAGGCCGAGCTGGCGGCATTTTTTCTCGAGCTTCTCGACCAGGTTCTCCTCAAGCAGCGTGTACAGCACGACGCCGGGCGATTCCTCGATGTCGGCAAGCACCCGGTCGAGCTGCTTCTGCGTGCGTACCAGCGGATGTACATGCTCGACCGGCATGATCTTGGCGTATTGCGCAGCCGCCGCCCGCGAGACGGTAATAAGCGTCTCTCCGGTCGAATCGGAGATCAGATGCAGATGGAAGTACCCGGCCGGGTGCGCGTGCGCCATGAAGATGCGCCTATGAAAACCTGTCGATCATTGGGGAGAAGGCCATGGCTTCTGGCACGGCGCAAGGAGCCTCGGCTGGACAGCTGCAAAGCCGTCCACATTCATACCTTGCAGCGGCGCGAAAGAAAGCCGGGTATTGAGCACCGGTAAAATGTGGAAGGCGCCGGGGTCGATACAACGCAAATCACCGCAAAATGCGGTTCCGGAGCAACACCGCTCCATAACTCATACGACGGGCTCATTCCCGGGATATGTGGACCGACTGTGGATGATTTTCCGACAGCCGGGTATGAGTCCAATCAACCGTCCAAAAGCTACAACAGAATCTTCTTAGATTGATTTGAGTTTAGGATTGGAAGTGTGACCGACAGGCTCGTAGATAAACCACTGCTGCGCGTCTTAGCTGGTGGCTGCGAGGCGATTCCGCCGATCTGGCTGATGCGGCAGGCGGGGCGCTATCTTCCCGAGTATCGGGCGCTTCGCGCAAAGGCGGCTGGGTTTCTCGATTTGTGCTTTGACACGAAACAAGCCGCGGAGATAACCCTGCAGCCGATCCGTCGCTTTGGCTTTGATGCCGCGATATTGTTTTCTGATATCCTCGTCGTGCCGCATGCGCTCGGCCAGCGCGTGACATTTAGGGAGGGGGAAGGACCGCAGCTCGATGCGATTGTAGATTCCTCGGCGTTGAAGCGTTTGCGCGAGGAGGTCGATCACGTACGGCTTGAGCCGGTTTATGAGGCGATTGCCGCGGTCAAACGCCAGTTGCCTGTGGGAGTAGCACTGCTGGGCTTCTGCGGCGCGCCGTGGACGGTTGCGACCTATATGATCGCGGGGGCTGGGACCATGGACCAGCTCCCTGCGCGGCTGTTCGCCTACCAACATTGCGAAGCATTCGCGAAGCTTATCGATATCCTCGTCGAGGCCTCGACTGGCTATCTAATCCGGCAGTTCGCGGCCGGGGTCGATGCCGTGCAGATCTTCGACACCTGGGCGGGAGTTTTGCCTGGCGATGAATTCCGCAGATGGTGTATCGAGCCGTGCAGCCGTATCGTTGCCGGAGTACGCAAGGCCGTTCCAGGCTCGAGGATCATCGGCTTTCCGCGCGGCGCGGCGACTGAGCTCGAAAGCTATCTCGACGCCGTCGCAGTCGATGCGATTGGGCTCGATTGGACCGTCGAGCTTGGCTTCGCGCGGGATCGGGTGCAGACGCGGCGGCCGGTCCAGGGCAATCTCGACCCGCTTGCTCTCCTGGCCGGGGGCGCGGCGCTTGATCGGTCGATCGATGCCATTCTTGACGCGCTGTCGGGGGGACCGTTCATTTTCAATCTCGGTCATGGCGTCTTGCCGGAGACGCCGATCGCGCATGTTGAGCGGCTGGTCGCGCGGGTGCGCGGCGCGACGGACGGATGAGTGATCGGGACGGAAGCGGAAGTATGCGGGGAGATCTCTACGCGTGGCTCAAGGCATTCCACATCATCGCGGTGATCGCGTGGATGGCGGGCATGCTCTACCTGCCGCGGCTGTTCGTCTATCACTGCGTCGCCGAGAAGGGTTCGGTCCAGTCCGAGACCTTCAAGGTGATGGAGCGGCGGCTCCTTCGCGGCATCATCAATCCGGCGATGATCGCCACCATCGCGCTCGGGTTATGGCTCGCCTGGACCGGGCCTGATTCTCGCTATGGCTGGTTCGCCGCACCCTGGCTGCAGGCCAAGATCGTGCTGATTATCGCCATGGCCGCGCTCCACGGCCTCTTCGCCCGTTGGCGGAAGGATTTCGCCGCCGATCGCAATCGGCATTCGCAGAAATTTTATAGAATAGTCAATGAGATACCGGCAGTGCTCGTGATCCTTATCGTTCTTCTGGTGGTGTTGAAACCGTTCTGAAAACTGCGCGTTGCCAGTGCAAAGCGCGTCTCGGCCCTTGCCTGAAGTGCGGTCTTTTCCTATCTTCGTACCATCCCACCCAATGTAGGCGGATGCGATTGAGTTCTGGCTCCAGTGGACTGGAGCCGATTGATGCATCGGGGTTCGGGGCTAAGCTCCTCGCAACCCAAGACCTGCGACCCTCTTCTCGCCAGCGACGCCGCGACCCGACCCACGCGCTGGCCCGATTTCCATAGGACATTCTGTATGCGGGAAATGAAACTCCAGGAACTTAAGACCAAGACTCCGGCCGAGCTGGTCTCTTTTGCCGAGGAACTTGAGGTCGAGAACGCCTCGACCATGCGCAAGCAGGAGCTGATGTTCGGCATCCTCAAGCAGCTCTCGGCGCGCGAAACCGACATTGTCGGCGAAGGTGTCGTCGAGGTGCTGCCCGACGGCTTCGGCTTTTTGCGCTCGCCGGAGGCGAACTATCTGCCCGGCCCGGACGATATCTACGTGTCGCCCTCGCAGATCCGCCGCTTCGGCCTGCGCACCGGCGACACCATCGACGGCCATATCCGCAGCCCCAAGGAAGGCGAGCGCTATTTCGCCCTGCTCAAGGTCAACTCGCTGAATTTCGAGGACCCGGAGAAGGCGCGCCACAAGGTCAATTTCGACAATCTGACGCCGCTCTATCCGGACGAGTGGCTGAAGATGGAATACGAGGATCCGACCAAGAAGGATCTCTCCGCGCGCGTCATCGACATCGTGGCGCCGGTCGGCAAGGGCCAGCGCGCCCTGATCGTGTCGCCGCCGCGTACCGGCAAGACCGTGCTGCTGCAGAACATCGCCCACTCGATCACGCACAATCACCCGGAATGCTACTTGATCGTGCTGTTGATCGACGAGCGGCCGGAGGAAGTCACCGACATGCAGCGCTCGGTCAAGGGCGAGGTGATCTCCTCGACCTTCGACGAGCCGGCGGTGCGCCACGTCCAGGTCGCGGAGATGGTGATCGAGAAGGCGAAGCGTCTGGTCGAGCACGGTCGCGACGTCGTCATTCTGCTCGACTCGATCACCCGGCTCGGCCGCGCCTACAACACCGTCGTGCCCTCCTCCGGCAAGGTGCTCACCGGCGGCGTCGACGCCAATGCGCTGCAGCGCCCGAAGCGCTTCTTCGGCGCCGCGCGCAACATCGAGGAAGGCGGCTCGCTGACCATCATCGCGACCGCCCTGATCGACACCGGCAGCCGCATGGATGAGGTGATCTTCGAGGAGTTCAAGGGCACCGGCAATTCGGAATTGATCCTCGACCGCAAGGTGGCCGACAAGCGCACCTTCCCGGCGATGGACATCACCCGCTCGGGCACGCGCAAGGAAGAGCTCCTGGTGCCGCCCGATCAGCTCAAGAAGATGTATGTGCTGCGCCGCATCCTCAACCCGATGGGCACGATGGATGCGATCGACTTCCTGCTCGACAAGCTGCGCAACACCAAAAACAACGCCGAGTTCTTCGACTCGATGAACACGTAAGGCGTCAAGGCGATGGCCGGCAGGCCGGCCGTTTTCAGGTCACATCCGCCGCGCGCGGCGACCGGGTTCGGAATTTGAGCTTAGCGTTGTCCCGCCGGTTGCGGATGTTCGTGATCTGTTGGATCGCGGTGGCAAGCGCGGTCTATGTCTTCGATCTTTTGCGCCAGACCAGGGATGGATTGACCAACGGCGCCGGGCGGCCATTCGGCGACGACTTCATCAACTACTGGTCGGCGGCGTCTCTCGCCTGGCATGGACGTGCGGCCGAGATCTACAATTGGTCGGCGTTCCACGCGTTCGAGGAGCGCGTCGTCGGCGCCGGTCTCGATTTCTATCACTACAGCTATCCGCCGGTGCTTCCGGTTCTGACCGCGCCTTTGGCGGTCCTCGGGTATGTGCCGGCGCTGTTCTTGTGGCTCTTGGCCGGCTGGCTGTGTTTCTTCCTCGCGCTTCGTACAGTCCGGCCCGATCGTGGCGTGCTGCTGCTTGCGCTCGCGACGCCGGCGGTCTTTATCAGCTTGGTCGGCGGCCAGAACGGCACCTGGACCGCTGCGTTCCTCGGTGGCGGGCTTGCGCTCCTCGAGCACAAGCCGGTCATCGCCGGCATCTTGCTGGGTCTCTTGATCCAAAAGCCGCAGCTCGGCCTGCTCTTGCCGGTGGCGCTTCTCGCCGGCGGTCATTTCCGCGCGCTCTCGGCCGCTGTGATCACCACAGCCGCGCTCGTGCTGGCGAGCGTCTTGTTGTTCGGATCGGAAATCTGGACCGCCTATTTTCACAACGCGGCGATCCTGCGCGAGGCCGTCCTGGAGAACGGCGTCGGAGTCTGGCACCGCATGGTTTCGGTCTTCGTCGCCGTGCGCCGGCTTGGTGTCGGCGTCGCGGCGGCCTATGGCGTGCAGGCCGTGATCGCGCTGGCAGTCGCCGCGACCGTTGCGGTGATGTGGTATCGCGACGTTCCAGCTCCGGTAAAGAATGCCCTTCTCGTCGTCGGCACCTTCCTCGCGACGCCGTACCTGCAGGATTATGATCTGGTGGTCGGCGCGTTCGTCGCACTGTGGCTCGCCGAACTCTTTCCGGCGCGAATGCCGAAACCGGCCTTGGTAGCCGCAGGCTTGATCCTCGCTGCGCCGCTCGCCGCCTCGCCGCTCGCAAATTTGACCGGCTACGAATTCGGGCCGCTGTTGATCGCGCCGGCTTTCGTCATTGTCTTGCGGGCCGCGGTGCCGAAAGCGGCAGCGTTGGCGGCATAGTCAGGATCGACAAAGCACATGCCGCCCCTGCCGACAGCGTTCTCACACTCGGCGGCGGTCGAATAGCCGCATTCAATCAGCGCTCTCTCGCGCGCGGCGTGGCCGCACCATTCCTCGGCTTGGGTGCAAGTCGCCGACATGGCTGCCAGGGCGGCCGCCACAACGATGCTCGATCGCGGCATTCGATATCCTTCCTTCGCCCCGGCGGAAACGGCGCAGCATGAATCGGCGCGCGCAGAAGTGCAACGTCAAGCATGTCGCATGGCGTCGATGGCGGGAGAAACGTCGGCCGGATCGGCGACCGGCAGCGAGCACCTTTCGCCGACACAGATAAAGGCCGAAGCCGCCGTCGCCGCATTGATCTTGGCGCGGGCCGGATGCGATGGCGGCAAAGCGTCGACCGAGCGCGCATGCAGCACGATGCGGTCGAGCGGCGGCAGAGCGCGGGCCGCGGCGATCAGCGCCTGCGCGGGAGGACCCTCGCCGGTCACCACGATTTCCGCCGCACGCAGCCGCAGATCAACGGCATTGAAGAGCGCCATGTGCATGTAGAGATTTTCCGTCGCCAGCGGCGCAATCGCCGCGATCAATCGGTCGGCCTGTTCCCGCCAGCGGTTATCACCCGCCAGAATCGCCAGCCGGATCAGGTTCTGTGCCGCGACCGCGTTGTGGTTCGGCGTCGCCTCGTCCGTGGTCGCGGCAGGGCGGATGACGAGACCTTCGGCGTCGGCGGCGGTGAGATAGTAAGTGCCGATCAGCGAGTTCGCATAATCGCGGTCAAGCGCGTGCTGCCAGGCAAGCGCCTGGTCGAGGTAATCTTGCCGGCCGGTCGCCTCATGGAGGGCAAGCGCGGCGCGGATCATCGCCGCGAAATCGGAAGCAAGGCCGGGAAATTTGAGCTGGCCGTCGCGCCAGGAATGGCCGAGCCGATCGCCGCGGGTCATCGCGCGGGCGATGAAGCCAAAGGCGCGTTCGGCCATGGCGAGCCATGGCGGCTCGTCAAGCATCAGGCTCGCATTGGCAAGCGCGGCGATCATCAGTCCATTCCAGTCGGCGAGCACCTTGTCGTCGAGGCCGGGTCGTACGCGCCGATCGCGCACGGCAAGAAGCTTTGCGCGCAGCGCCGCGAGCCGCGTCTCGTCTTCCTCGACGCGCGGCTGCGGCTTGAGGCGGTTGAGAATGTTGCGGCCCTCGAAATTGCCGCCGGGCGTGACGTCGTAATGCCGGGCAAAAAATTCGCCATCCTCGACGCCGAGTGCTCCGATCACTTCGTCGTATGACCAGACATAAAACTTTCCTTCTTCGCCTTCGGAGTCGGCATCGAGCGAAGCCGAGAACGCGCCCTCGCCTGTCGTCATCTCGCGTTTGAGCCAAGCGACCGTTTCGCGAGCGCGCTCATGGTAGAGCGGCTTGCCAGTGCGCCGGTGCGCGATCGCCAAGAGCTCGAGGAGCTGCGCGTTGTCGTAGAGCATCTTCTCGAAATGCGGAATGAGCCAACGCTCGTCGACCGAGTAGCGCGCAAAGCCGCCGCCGAGATGATCGTAGATGCCGCCCTCGCAGATATGGTCGAGCGTGATCTCGACGGCGGCGAAATAGCGCGCCTCGCCGGTGCGCAGGCCGCCGCGCCAGAGCAGCTCGAACAAAGCGGCCTGCGGAAATTTCGGCGCGCCGCGGGTCCCGCCATTGACCGGATCGATCAGGCCGCCGAGCTGGCGCGCGGCATTGTCGAGTTCGGCGATGCCGATCACGGCTGTGCCGGCCGGGCGCGCCGCCGCCGTGAGTCGCGCCATCAACGTCGCGCGGTTGAGCTCGATCTTTTGCGGCTCCTCGCGAAACAGCCGCGCGATCTCGCGCAAGACATCGACGAAAGCCGGCCGGCCGTAGCGCGCCGTGTTCGGAAAATAGCTGCCGCCCCAGATCGGCTCGCCTGACGGCGTCAGGAACATCGTCAGCGGCCAGCCGCCCTGCTCGCCCAGATGATGCAACGCCGCCATGTAGATCTGGTCGATGTCAGGCCGCTCCTCGCGGTCGACTTTGATGTTGACGAAAAGCTCGTTCATCACCGCCGCGGTCGCTGGATCCTCGAAGCTCTCATGCGCCATGACGTGGCACCAATGGCAGGCCGCGTAGCCGACCGAGAGCAGGATCGGCTTGTTGGTGCGCCGGGCTTCGGCCAGCGCCGGCGGCCCCCAAGGCCACCAGTCGACGGGGTTGTCCTTGTGCTGCAGGAGATATGGGCTGGTCTCGTGGGCGAGCCGGTTCGGGTGGGCGGCGGTCGCCGCTGGCGAGGTCATCCGGCCAAGCTATGGCTAGTGATGGACCGGCGCCAGGGCGGTACGCCTGGCCGCTATTTACGGCGCCGCGGAGATTGGCTTGAACCCTGCCAACATGGCCTCTGAAGATACCATCTTCGCCTTGTCCTCCGGCCGTCCGCCTGCGGCGGTCGCGGTCATCCGCATCTGCGGTCCGCAAGCGGGCAGGGCGCTGCAACGGCTTGTCGGCCGCGTACCGCAGCCGCGGTACGCGACGCTCATGCGCGTGCGCAATCCGGCGAGCGGGGAGGCGATCGACGAGGCATTGGCGCTCTGGTTCCCGGGTCCGCACAGCGAGACCGGGGAGGATATGGCCGAGCTGCATCTGCACGGCGGACATGCGGTCATCGCCAACGTGCTCGACGTGCTTGGCAATATCGAGGGCTGCCGGCCTGCCGAGCCGGGCGAATTCACTCGCCGGGCATTCGAGAATGGCCGGCTCGATCTCACCGCGGTGGAGGGCCTGGCCGACCTCATCGCGGCGGAGACCGAAGCGCAGCGCCGGCAGGCGTTCCGCCAGCTCAAGGGTCTCATCGGCGACCGCGCCGAGGCCTGGCGCCGGCGGATTATCGAGGCGCTAGCGCTCGTCGAAGCGCGGATCGACTTCTCCGACGAGGCCGACGTGCCCGAGGATCTGGTCGAGCCGGCGCTTCGCGCGGCACGGCAATTGCGCAGCGACATCGCGGCGGCGCTCGCCGACAGCGGCCGGGGCGAACATCTGCGCGATGGCCTCGTTGTCGCCATTGCCGGGCCGCCTAACGCCGGGAAATCGACGCTGCTCAACCGGTTGGCGCGGCGCGAAGCGGCAATCGTTTCGCCCCATCCGGGCACGACGCGCGACGTGATCGAGGTGCATCTCGATCTCGACGGTTACCCGGTGACACTCCTCGACACTGCCGGCATCCGCGACAGCGACGATCCGGTCGAGCAGGAAGGCGTGCGCCGGGCGCGGGCGCGGGCGGCAGCGGCCGATCTGATCTTGTGGGTCACTGACGGATCGGTCGCTGAGGCAGCCGGCGCGGATATGGTTAACGCAGAGCTGAAGTCCGATTGCTGGCGCATCAAGAACAAGATCGATCTGATCGCGCCCGAGCCGTGCAGAAGCAATGAATCACGATCCCGTAATGGTCCACTAAAGACGTTCCGGATCTCGGCGTCGTCCGGAACCGGCATCGATGCACTCGTCGGCGCAGTTGCGAACTTCGCTCGCGATTATTTCGCGATGACGGAGTCTACGCTGGTCACGCGGGCGCGCCACCGCAAGGCGCTCGAAGAGACGGGGTCCGCGCTTGATCGGGCATTGGCCGAGGGGGAGAGCGGCG
>JASHXX010000426.1 GCA_030043335.1 Xanthobacteraceae bacterium | reverse complement strand
ACAAATAGATAAGCTGGGTCGGCAGCGATGCGACCAGGTCCTGTCCGGTGTGGCCGAGGCTGGCGCGGGTCATCACTGCGAGCGTCATCAGCCCGACGGCGCCGGCCGTCCAGGCATGCAGGCCGGCGCTGACCGGCCAATGCACCGGCCAGAGGATCGCCGCGGCCGTCAAGAGGAAGCCGATCGGCACGAAGGCGTAGGCGACGTGAAGAACCAGCACGAGGCGATCGGCGACAGTACGATCGCCGGCCCAGCGCAGGTGGCGGACGGCCTGCAGCAGCCCTGCGATCATCAACAATACGCCGGACGCCGGCGAATGAGGGAACGCGATCCAACAAGCAAGAGCCAATGCGCTTGCCGCCAGCGTCACCGCGTCGAAGCGCGAAAATGTCTGCGGCAGCCGGCCCGGATTGTTCCTCGACAGCCAATTGCGGGTGAAGCTCGGCACGATGCGTCCGCCGACCAGCATGATCAATCCGATCAGCGCTGCGATACCGATGCGAACGCCATAGTCGGCGCTGCCATGACGGATCGCTTCCATGTGAAAGACGACGTTGCCGGCGATCAGCACGCTCAGCACGACGAGAACGCGAAGATTGCGCCAATTTCTGCCGGCAATGACTTCGCCGGCGGCCACCGCCGCGAGCGTCGCCAGGAAGGCGATATCGATGATCGCCGCCAGCCACGCGCCCCAGATGGCGGAGCCGGCAGTCGCCACGCGTCCCATCAGCCAGAGTGCGAAAAGGCTTGCCAGCGGGTAGCCATTGACCGGAAGCCGGCCGGTCCAATTGGGAATCGCGGTGAGGAGAAAGCCGGCGACGGCGGCGGCGACATAGCCGTAGATCATCTCGTGGATGTGCCAATCGAGCGGGGCGAACGCGGTCGGCAACGATATCTCGCCGAAATATTGCGGCAGCCACAATACGATGGCGAGCGCGGCCCAGACCGCGGCGCCGAGAAAGAACGGGCGAAAGCCGTACGAGAACATCGCCGGACCGGCGTATTCGAGACGGCGGCGGAGCGCGGCGGGGGCGTCGGTCGCGGGCGCATTCATCGCAAGTCTCACGTCAATCTGCAGCTCACGCCGCGCGGAACCAACGGGCACCGCTCGACGTGAGCTAGTGGCCCATCCCCGGCATCACATGGCCGTTATAGATTTCGGGATTGGGCGCGCCTTCGACACTGAGGACGCCCACCAACCCGCGCTCGAGCCGCGCCAGCGCGTGATCGACCAAGGTGTAGTTGCCCGGCACCTTGGTCTTGAATTCGGTGATGACGGCGCCCCCGGCGCGACGCTGACGGTTTGTATGCCCTCGAGCGGCGGCGATTGCAGCCCGCCGAGCATATAGACCTTATCGAAAATCTCGCCGATGACGTGGAAGGACGACGTGAAATTCGGGCCGCCGACGCCGAAGAAGATGCGCACCGTATCGCCGACCTTGGCCCGCAGCGGATGCAGCTTCGACAGCGCGCCGACCGACCCGTTGAACACGAAATATTCCGGGCGCTCCGCCAGCAATTTCTCAACGCTGAACTCGGCGCTGCCGTGCTGCCCGTGGGGTATGTCGGTGTAGATCTCGCCTTGCATGACGTAGAACTCGTGCTCGACCTGCGGCAGCCCGTCCTCGGGCTCCACCAGGATGAGACCGTACATACCGTTGGCAATGTGCTCGGAAACCATCGGCGTGGCGCAGTGATAGACGTAAATGCCGGGCACCAGCGCCTTCCAGGTCATCGATTTCTCCTGCCCCGGATCGACCTGAAGCGCCGCGGCGCCGCCGCCCGGCCCGGTCGTGGCGTGGAAATCGACGGAATGGATCATCGCGCTGTCGGCTGAGTTTTTCAGATGAATGTCGATGGTGTCGCCGAGGCGCACGCGAATGAATGGACCGGGTACTTCGCCGTTGAACGTCCAGTAGCCGAACGTGGTGCCCTCCGCGAGCCGCCCCTCGACCTCAACGCTGAGCAGGTCGACGCGGACGCTCTGCGGGTCACGCTTGCCGATTGGCGGCGGCAGGTCGGTCGGCTCGCGCGAGATGTCGGCCTCGACGAGCGTCTGCGGCGCCGGTCGTGCGGTGACGATGAACTGGCCCTGCATGCCGGCGAGTTGATGGCCGGGCACGCTGCAGAAATAGATGAAGTCGCCGGACTTCCCCGCGCGAAAGGCGATCGTGGTGCTCGCTCCCTTCCCGGTCACGCGCGGCGATTTGGCGCTCTGCTCGGGAAAGACGATATCGTGTTCGGCGCCTTCGCCATTGATCAGCGTCAGCTCGACCACCTGTCCTTCTGCGGCGGTCAGCACCGGATTGACCTTGCCGTCGATTGAACCGCCGACGCCGATATAGACCATGCGTCCTTCGGCGATGCCTGATCGCAGCGTGTATTTGGCATCGGGCAGATAGCCTGCGTCGGCGGTTGCGCCCTGCGGTGCCTGGCTTGCGGCGGTCGGCGGCTGATTGGTCACGGCCGGAGGCTGTTGCGCAACGACAGGCGGCGCACCGGCAGGCGGCGCACCGGGTGCGGCCGCCGCCGGTTGAGCGCCCGCTGAAGCGACAAAGAACGCGATCACGTCGGCACGGTCGTGATCGGTCTTGAGACCCGGGAACGGCATCTTGTTGCCGGGAATGAGCTTCTGCGGATCGCTCAGATACGCGTCGAGCGTCTTGGCATCCCAGACAATATTCGCCTGCTTCATAGCCGCCGAATAGTTGTAGCCGGCCTCAGACCCCGCCTTGCGGCCGATGATGCCGGCCAGCGAGGGACCCAGGATGTTCTCGCCGGGCTCCATGGAATGACACGCCTGGCACTTTCTGAATACCAGTCGCCCAGCGGCAGGATCGCCGGCCGCCATTGGCCCAGCCTGCGCCGACGGCGGTGCCTGGGTGTCCGCCGCGGCGGCCGCAGTCAGGTCATGGCTCGTATCATGCTCGTTCCCCGGCGCGGCGGCCGCCTCGGCCGGAGGCTGCGGCGGGTTCGCCGTTGCGGCCGCCATTGTCGCCGGATGCGGCTCCTCGGTCGGCGCTGCGGGAGCTGCTGACGCCGCTTTCGTCGCGGGAGTTGGCGCCGGTGGCGTTCGGTCCGCTGGTCCGGGCCCTGGCGATTGTGCGTCCTGCGCCGTCGCCGGCGTTGAGGGAGAATTCGAGTGTGAAGCAAGGAAGAAGCCGCCGCCGAACAGGACGACGGCGATGACAACGATGTACCATTCCCGCAATGCGCGGAGTGCCTTCGACATCTGATCGCTCCCAGCTAATCGATCTTGCCGATGTGTTTCGCGGTCTACTTGGCAAACTGAGCCATATCCACAGTATCTTTGAATGTGTCATTTTCTCCGCAGCGAGGATTGATCGAAATCAACCACGCCCTCGGTTTGGATGAACGGCTTGCGACCGAACCGAGCCGCCGCAGTCGCCTGCGGCCGAGGCGGGGCGCGCGGCGCGTTCAGCTCTCGGCGAGCGTGCGCGCGACGATGTCGTGGAGGTCGCGCGAAAGCGTCGGCGCCGCTGCCACGCGCCGCAGCGTCGCTTCGGCCCGCTCCCGCCGCCGCGGTTCCAGCGCACGCCAGGAGCGGAAAGCCCCCATGATGCGCGCCGCGACCTGCGGATTTTTCGGGTCGAGCGCCAGCATGGTGTCGGCGATGAAATCATAGCCGGCGCCGTCGGCCCGGTTGAACTGGGTGTGGTTCGCCTGTGCGAACGAGCCGATCAGCGATCGCACCCGGTTGGGATTGGCCATCGAGAACGCCGGGTGCGACGTCAACGCCTGCACGCGTTCGAGCGTGCCCGGCGCCGGGATCGCCGCCTGCAAGGCCAGCCATTTGTCGATGACCAATGGGTCGTCGGCATAGCGCTTGTAGAAGTCTTTAAGCGCCGCGGACCGCTCTGGCCGGGCGTGCAGCGACAACGACGAAAGCGCCGCCATCCGGTCGGTCATGTTGTCGGCGTTCTCGTATTGGGAAACCGCCCGCGCGACCGCCTCGCTTTGCCCCGTCGCCAGCAAGAGATCGAGGCATGTGTTCCGGAGCGAGCGCCGGCCGGCGCTCTGCGCATCCGGGCGATAAGGTCCCGGCGTTACCATCCGCCGGTACGTGTCCGCCAGCGACGCGCCGAGCCGCGCGCCGATCGTCGCGTACAGTTTGGCACGCGCGGCGAAGATCGCATCGGGATCGACGTCGCGGCCGATTTCGCGTGCGATATCGGCCTCGCTTGGCGGCGTCAGTGCCAGCGCGATGAAAGTGGGCTCGAGCTTCGCGTCGGCAAGAATGGCGAGGAGGGCGGCGATGAGCCCTTCATCCTCTCTCGCCTGTTCGCCTTCACGCAGCGCCGCGACATTGGCGGTGAGGAGCGACATCGCCAGCGACTGCACCGCCTGCCAGCGATTGAACGGATCGCGATCATGCGCGGCGAGAAAGCGAAGCTCCTGCGCCTCGATCGGCAGCTTGAGCTTGATCGGCGCCGAGAAGCCGCGATTGAGCGAAGGGATCGGCCGCTCGGCGACGCCGGTGAAGACGAAGCTCTGGCTCGGCTGCGTCAATACCAGCACGTCGCGCTCGAGCGGTTTGCCGTCGAGCGCCAACGCGAGATCGCGGCCGTCCTTGCCGACCAGCCCGACGGCGAACGGAATCACCGCGGCGTCCTTGTGCGGCTGGCCGGGAGTCGCCGGGATCGTCTGCGCGATGTCGAGCCGGTAAGTTCGCCGATCCGCGTCGTATTGCGGTGACACCGCGATTTCGGGCGTGCCGGCCTGCGTGTACCAGAGCATGAATTGCGAGAAGTCGCGGCCGCTGACATCGGCGAAGCACCGCACGAATTGCTCGACGGTTGCCGCCTCGCCGTCATGTCGCGTGAAGTAGAGGTCCATGCCCTTGCGGAATAGATCGGGCCCGAGCAGGGCCTTGATCATGCGCACCACCTCGGCGCCCTTGTCGTAGACCGTGGTGGTGTAGAAGTTGTTGATCTGGTGATAGAGCTCGGGGCGCACCGGATGGGCGAGCGGGCCGGCGTCTTCGACGAACTGGTGCGCGCGCAACGAGCGCACGTCGCCGATGCGCTCGACCGCGCGTGAGCGCTGATCCGCGGAGAATTCCTGGTCGCGGAAGACGGTGAGGCCCTCCTTTAGGCAGAGCTGGAACCAGTCGCGGCAAGTGATGCGGTCGCCGGTCCAATTGTGGAAATATTCGTGCGCGATCACCGCCTCGATCTGCGCGAAATCGGTGTCGGTCGCGGTCGCCGGCGAGGCCAGGACGTATTTGTCGTTGAAGATGTTGAGGCCCTTGTTCTCCATCGCGCCCATGTTGAAGGCGGAGACGGCGACGATCATGAAGATGTCGAGATCGTATTCGCAACCGAACGCCTCTTCGTCCCAGCGCATGGCGCGCTTGAGGCTGTCCATGGCGTAGAGCGAGCGCTCCTCCTTGCCGGGCTCGACGTAGATGTGGAGCACGACGTTGCGGCCGGACATCGTCGTGAAACTGTCGGTGACGCGCGCCAGCTGGCCGCCGACAAGCGCAAACAAGTAGCAGGGCTTGGGAAACGGATCGTGCCAGACCGCGAAATGCCGGGTGGTCCCCGGCACGTCGCCGTGGGCGACCAGGTTGCCGTTGGCGAGCAGAACCGGCGCTTCGGCTTTTTCCGCCTCAATGCGCGTGGTGTAGATGGCCATCACATCGGGGCGGTCGAGGAAATAGGTGATGCGGCGAAAACCTTCGGCCTCGCACTGCGTGCAATAGGTGGTGCCGGCGCGGTAGAGGCCCATCAGCTGCGTGTTGGCGCCGGGATCGATGATGGTCTCGACCTCGAGCTCGAACGCCCGGTTCGGAGGTTGCGCGATGGTCAGCCGCTCCGGGGTGACGGCGAAGCTTTCCGGCGCCAGCGGCTTGCCGTCGAGCCGGAGCGAGCGCAGCTGAAGCTCCTCGCCGTCGAGGACGAGCGGCGCCGGCGCGCCCGCGCCGTTGGGTTTGAACTTGAGCTTGGCGCGGACCTTGGTCGCCACCGCGTCAAGCGAGACGTCGAGTTCGACCGTATCGATGAGCCAATCGGGTGGGCGGTAGTCCTTGAGGCGGACGGGGCGAGGTTCCTCGGTACGCATGATCGGCTCCATGTAGAAGCTTTGCGGGCCGATTGAAAGCGCCCTGACCATCCCGAAAAAGCATATCCCGGCACGGCGGTGTGCTGCCCGTCCAGGGGGTTCGATGTCGACAGAAATGGCCGCAGAAACAACGAGAGCGGCGCCGCGCAGCGCCGCATCCGGGAAACTTCAAATCGTGCCGCAAACACGCCGTGAGCCGGTTGCACGGCTCACGGCCAATCCCGGCGACTCAGTCGCAGATTCAGACCCAGTCCGCGGGGCTCATCTGCCAGCAGGGAGCAACGCCGTAGCCCCACCAGCGACCACCCCAGAATCGGCCACGGCCTGCGCCACGGGCAACCACTCCTCGACCCCCGCGACCGACCCAAGCACCGCCGCGACCGACCGCACCACCGCCGCGACCGACCCCTCTTGCGCCGCCACCGGCTCGGCCACCACCGCCGCCTCGGCCACCGCCGCCACCACCTCTCGCCAGGGCGGTCGTAGCGGTCCCAGCCAGCACCAGGCTGGTTACGCCGAGAGTCGTGACAACATAGATTCCGAGGAGGGCAGCTATCGCCAGGCAACGCGTGACAAATCTGCGGACCCGGTTCCCGGTCATTTCCTTCTTCCCTTCGATATTTGCGAAGCCCGAAAACACTGAAGGCTTACGCCCGATAACCGCCGCCAAGCAAGTGAACGCTCGTTCAGCTTTGTCATATCCACCTCGATATTTGCACGTTCCGCTGCGATGCAATCGCGCCAGTAACAGCGCGTTATCTTGATTAGGCCGCATTGCGTGTGTCACTAGATCGTCTTGCGAATATCCCGCAAATGACGCGAGCTGCGCGACGATCCGATCGGCGGGCGGTTGCACAGTACCGTCAGAGGGGCGTTATGTCTTCGAAGCACTGTTACATCCTCGCTGAACACCTACGACCATGATGTCAGCGCCTGCCTGTTGCGGGACGGCGCGATCGCGTTCGCCATCGCCAAGGAACGAGTCACGCGCGAGAAGCACGCCAGCGGCTTTTACCAGGAGGTCATCGACTATTGCCTGAAGGCCGAGGGCACTTCCCTCGACGACGTCGAATTGATCGTACGGAACTGCTACGTGCTGCCGGTCGAAGACATGGAGCGGCGTTTAGCCAACCAGTACATGCCGTTCTATTTGGATGCGGACGAACGAAAACAGGCATCAACGCATCCATTGTATCTGACCAGCTCCAACAAGATCGTCACCATCTCGCATCATCTCGCCCACGCCTACAGCGCCTTTGCGGCGTGTCCGTTCGAGGAGGGCGCGATCATGGTGGTCGACGGGGTCGGCAGCTTCAGCTGTGACGTCCATGAAGGCTCACCGCGTGATGAAACGGTCAATCCGTTGGCCCGCGAGTCGGAGAGCTACTACCGATTCAAGGGCAGCAACATCGAAACGTTGAAGAAGATCTGGATTGAGCCTAACCGCGGTTTCCTAAATCAGGAATTCTACAGCATGCCCGGCCTCGGCGCTTTGTACAGCCGGGTATCGATCTATGTTTTCGGCGATTGGAACAAATGCGGCGAGGTGATGGGCCCGGCTCCCTATGGTCGTCCCGACCAGATCAAGCCGCTGCTTCATCTCAAGGCCGGCGGATTGGAGGTGCCGATTGGTCGGAGGAATTCAATCGCCCTTGGCAGTTCGATGGCGGTG
>JASHXX010000425.1 GCA_030043335.1 Xanthobacteraceae bacterium | reverse complement strand
CACGTAGTCGCCGCGCTTGATCCCCAGCGCCTCCATGGTGTCCGCTGCCATCATGCACATCTCGGCGTCGGCGGCTGGCGACGATGAGCCGACCGTATCGGCATCGAACTGCATGAACGCTCGAAAACGCCCAGGTCCCGGCTTCTCATTGCGGAATACCCAGCCGACGCGATAGCTGCGATAAGGCTTCGGCAGCGTGTTGAAATTCTCCGCGACATAGCGCGCGAGCGGCGCGGTCAGATCGTAGCGCAGCGACAGCCATTGCTCGTCGTCGTCCTGGAACGAGAACACGCCTTCGTTCGGCCGGTCCTGGTCAGGCAAAAACTTGCCGAGTGCGTCGGTGTATTCGATCGCCGGCGTCTCGACCGCCTCGAAGCCGTAGCGTTCATAGACGGCGCGGATCTTCTCGATCATCGCCCGCGTCGCCGCGATCTCGGCCGGGGTGCGGTCGGCGAGCCCGCGCGGCAGTCGCGCCTTGAGCTTGTTGGTCTTGTCGGCCATCCGCCGTCCTTAAGAGCGCATCGGTTTGGAGACGACGCGGGTTGGTATCGCAACGACGAGAGAGCGGCAAGGATCGGCTTTGGCGGCAAAGCTGTGTCGCGTGCCGGCGACCTAGCGGATCCGCGCCGCATCGGTTAGATTATCTCGCAGCATTCGCCATCGAGGATTCTCCATGATTTCGAGACGTGCGGCCATTGCAGCGACGCTCACCGGCTTCGCCGTCGCGGCGACCCCGGCGTTCGCCCAGAAGAAGAAGAAGAATTCGACCCTCGTCGGCCAGTTCGATACCGACAATGACGGCACCGTTGACCTCGGCGAAGCCAAGAAGGCGGCCGCGGAGCTCTTCGACCGGCTCGACGTCGACAAGGACGGCACGCTCGACCTCAAGGAGCTGCACGGCCGCCTGAGCCGCAAGGAATTTGCCGCCGCCGATCCCGACAATGACAAGACCCTGAGCAAGGATGAATATCTCGCGCTGGTCGAACAGCGGTTCAAGGCCGCCGACGTCGATCATGACGGCACACTCGACAATTTCGAGTTCCACACCCCCAAGGGTCGCGCTTTGACCCGGCTGCTACGCTAGGGTCGTGCGATGACCGAAGCCGCCGTTGTCGCCCGCCAAACCAACGATCTCGACGCCTTCTGGCTGCCGTTCACGCCGAACCGCGCCTTCAAGCGCGGGCCGCGGCTCATCGCCCGCGCCAAGGACATGTATTATTTCACGCCCGACGGCCGTGCGGTGCTCGATGGTCTTGCCGGACTATGGTGCAGCAATGCCGGCCACAATCGCGATCCGATCGTCGCCGCGATCCAGCGCCAGGCGGCGACCCTCGACTATGCGCCGGCGTTCCAGTTCGCCCACGCCGACGCCTTCGAGCTCGCGAGCCGGGTCGCGGCGCTGGCGCCGGCCGACCTTAACCGCGTGTTCTTCTGCAATTCCGGCTCCGAGGCCGTCGATACCGCGCTTAAGATCGCGCTCGCCTACCACAATGTGCGCGGCGAAGGCGCGCGCACCCGCCTCGTCGGCCGCGAGCGCGGCTATCACGGCGTCGGTTTCGGCGGCATCTCGGTCGGCGGCATCGTCAATAACCGCAAGTTCTTCGGCTCGCTCCTGACCGGCGTCGATCACCTGCCGGCGACCTATAACCGCGAGCATCAGGCGTTCAGCCGGGGCGAGCCGGAATGGGGCGCGCATCTTGCCGACGATCTCGAGCGCATCGTTGCGCTGCACGACGCTTCGACCATCGCCGCCGTGATCGTCGAGCCGATGGCCGGCTCGACTGGCGTGTTGGCGCCGCCCAAGGGCTATCTCGAGCGGCTGCGGGCGATCTGCGACAAGCACGGCATCCTGCTCATCTTCGATGAGGTGATAACAGGTTTCGGCCGCCTGGGCTACGCCTTTGCCGCCGAACGCTACGGCGTGACGCCCGACCTCATCTGCTTCGCCAAGGGCATCACCTCGGGCGCGGTGCCGATGGGCGGCGTGATCGCGCGCCAGGGTATCTATGACGCGTTCATGCGCGGGCCCGAGCACGTGATCGAGCTGTTCCACGGCTATACCTATTCGGCGCATCCGCTTGCCTGCGCCGCCGGCATCGCCGCGCTCGATCTTTATCGCGACGAGCGCCTGTTCGAGCGGGCAAAGAAGCTCGAGCCGCTCGTCGCCGACGCGGCGATGACGCTCAAGGGCGTGCCGAACGTGCTCGACGTGCGCACCGTCGGAGTTGCCGCCGGCATCGATCTTGCCTCGCGGCCTGGCGCCGTCGGGAAACGCGCCTACGAGGTCATGGAGCGCGCCTTCGGTGAAGAGAATCTCCTCGTCCGCGTCTCCGGCGAGACGCTTGCAGTCGCGCCGCCCTTGATCGTGAGCGAGGCGCAGATCGCGGAGATTTTCGAGAAGCTCGGCCGCGCCATCCGGGCGGTTGTGTAAAGTCCACCGGCTCGGGGCCGGCGGACTTGCGGTGCTGCGGCGCTTGTGGACACTGATGGGTCCCGGCGCGAATCATTTCTCCAGGGTCGAGAGGCGCGCAAGTTCAGTGGCGGCCCGCTGATATTGTGCGGCTTGTGGGGTCCCCCATGGTGCGCATCAGCGCCATCTTCGTTGCGGTCTGCATGCTGCTCATCGCCGGCTCGCTCGGCGCGTTGCTCTACCTTCGCTTCGGCTTCACGCTCGTCGAGGCCGCGGTCGTGGCGCTCGGGATGCTCACCGCGCTTGCAGTCTACAATGCGGTTGCTGGCCGCGGCCGCGACCGCGCCGAAGTCGGCGACCAGGTCGCCAATCTCGCCCGCGGTACCGGCGATCTCGCGCGCCAGCTCGCCGAATTCGGCCGCCGCCTCAGTGTCATGGAAACCAAAGTCGAGACCGTTGTCCACAAGGCGCTGTCGACGGCGCAGCCGCTGGCAGTCGAAATCGAGGAGCTCTCGCGTCTCGTCAAGCAGCTCGCCGATACGGTTGCGGAGCACGAAGTTGCCATCGGCGAGGCGCGCCGCCAAGGCGCCGCCGCGCGACTTCTCGCGGTCGAGCCGCCGGCTGCGATGGCGCGCCAGGCCGTCGCCGCTACTGTCGTCGCCGCGCCGGCGCCTGCGCCCCCGACCGCCGCGCCGCCTCCGGCGCCACCCTCCGCAGCATCCGCAGCGACAGCATCCGCCGCCGCGGCCGAATCGCCCGCGCCCGGGAAGCCCGCTCCTCAAGCCGCCCCGGTCGGGCCGCCCGAGCCCAAAATCGCCGCTTTCAACGGGCTCGACCGGGACGACATCATCGCAGCGATCGACGGCGCCATCGAGGCGCACCGAATCGAGATTCATCTTCAGCCAGTCGTGACCTTGCCGCAGCGCAAGGTGCGCTACTACGAGGCGCTGGCGCGGCTCAAGCTCGCGAGTGGCGAGCTTGTCGCTGCCAGCGATTTCCTCCCCTATGCCGAGGCCGGTTCGTTGCTGCCGAAGCTCGACAGCCTCATGGTGCTGCGCTGCGTGCAGGTGGTGCGCCGCCTGTCGCTCAAGAATCGCGACGTCGGGGTGTTCTGCAACCTTTCCGGTGCGACGCTGACCG
>JASHXX010000424.1 GCA_030043335.1 Xanthobacteraceae bacterium | reverse complement strand
CGCGATTTCTTCCAGCCGGCGCAGATTGTGCAGCCGCATGTTGAGGATCGCGTCGGCCTGGACGTCGGAGAGCTTGAAGGTCTTCATCAAGACCGGCTTCGGCTCATCCTCGCTGCGGATGATCTTGATGACCTTGTCGATGTTGAGATAGGCGACGAGATAGCCGCCGAGGACTTCGAGCCGGTGCTCGATCTCTCTGAGCCGATAGCGCGAGCGGCGCAGCAGCACCTCGCGGCGGTGCGCGAGCCATTCACTGAGCGCCTCGGCGAGCCCGACCACCTTGGGAATGCGGCCGCGAACGAGCACGTTCATGTTGAGCGGCACGCGGCTTTCGAGCTCGGTGAGCTTGAACAGGCTCTCCATCATCAGCGCCGGATCAACGCTGCGCGAGCGCGGCTCGAACACGAGCCGCACGTCCTGCGCTGATTCATCGCGCATGTCGGCGACGAGCGGCAGCTTCTTCTCGTTGATCAATTCGGCGATGCGCTCGACCAGCCGCATCTTCTGCACCTGCCACGGAATTTCCGTGACCACGATCTGATAGGTGCCGCGGCCGGTATCCTCCGTCTTCCAGCGCGCGCGCAGGCGGAACGAGCCGCGTCCGGTCGCATAGGCCTCCGCGATCGTCTCCGCCGGATCGACGATGAGCCCGCCGGTCGGGAAATCTGGGCCCGGCACGAATTTAAGGAGCGTACGGCTGCGCGCCTTCGGCTGCTCGATCAGATAAAGCGCGGCGTCGCACAGCTCGGCGACATTGTGCGGCGGAATCGCGGTCGCCATGCCGACCGCAATCCCTTGCGAGCCGTTGGCGAGCAGGTTGGGGAGCGCCGCCGGCAGCACCACCGGTTCCTGCGCCACACCGTCATAGCTTGGGCGGAAATCGACCGCATCCTCGTCGATGCCACCGAGCAACAACTGCGCGGCTTCGGTCAATCGCGCTTCGGTGTAGCGCATCGCCGCCGGATTATCGCCGTCGATATTGCCGAAATTGCCCTGGCCGTCGACCAGCGGATAGCGCGAGGAGAAATCCTGCGCCAGACGCACCAGCGCGTCATAGATCGCCTGATCGCCGTGGGGATGGAAATTGCCCATCACGTCGCCGACGATCTTCGCCGACTTCTTCAATGCAGCGCCGGGATCGAGACGCAGAAGCCGCATGCCGTAGAGGATGCGCCGGTGCACCGGCTTGAGCCCGTCGCGCGCGTCGGGAAGCGCGCGATGCATGATTGTCGAGAGCGCGTAGGCGAGATAGCGCTCCTCGAGCGCCTCGCGCAGCGCGACCTCCTGCACGTCGCCCGGCTCCGGGGGAATCAGTTTCTTGTTCATGGCCGAAACCGGTAGCGCGCTTAGGGTTACTGAACAAGGGATGAACGCAGGTTGCAGCCGCCGTTGCGCGTTCCGACCGAATAGCGCCGCGGCGGCGCCACACTAGCTTCATCCGGGCGTGTTGATTACCGCGCGTTGTTCAGATTCCGCTTTTGCACCAGGAGGAAACAGACATGCTTCCGAAATCGATCGTGACGAGTGCCGCCGCGTTGGCGGTTGTTGTTGCCGGCGCGATGGCCTCGCCGGCTCCGGCGCGCGCGCAATCCGACGTCCAGGCCGAGCTTCTCGGCTTTCATCAGCTCTGCGACCGCGGCGACCGCAAGGCCTGTGTCCGGTTCGGCATGATCCTCGGCCGGATGCAGGAACGCCACGCCGAGTGGCGGCGGCTGCATCCGGAATGGTTCTGGTGGGAGCATTGAGCGGCAGTTGAGGCCGGCCGGGTCAGATTGCCCGGCTGATCGCCGCAACGAAGCGCGCGCGGGCCTCCGGCAACGCGAGGCCGCGCGGCGCGAAGGCATGGCGCTCGAGGAAAAACCCGGTCAGCGCCAATGCATCGGCGAGGTCGGCGGCGGAGGCCGGCTCGGCGTCGGTGCGCAGGAAATCAGGAAGCCGCATCAGCTTGTCGCGGTAGGCTTCGCCGGCCGCGCGCGAGACCGCGCGGCCGGAGCGCGGCGAGACATAGATGAGATCGGCGGTCTCGCCGGTTGCCGCACAAGAAGAAAGATCGAGGCCGAAGCCGAGCTCGGCGAGAAAGGCGAGCTCGAAGCGCGCGACCATCGGCGCGACCACGGTCGGGTCGTCGAGCGCGTCGAGGATCGCCTCGAGCGCGGCGTGGATGCGCGCATGCGGCTCGCGCTCGGCTAGCAGCCGGCACAGGGCGGCGAGGTGGGTAACGCCATGGACCGCGTGCGCGGCACCAAGGAATCCGGCGGCGCGCAGATTGAGGCCTTCGACCAGGTAATTGCCGAGGTGATCTTCGAGCCGCGCCCGCCAGGTGGCGCGCAGCGAATTGCCCGGCTGCAGCACGCCGGCGAGCCGCCTGCCGACGCCGCCGCGCACCAGCCCGAGATGGCGGCCGCGCTCCTGCGTCATCAGCTCGAGGATGACGCTTGATTCGCCATGGCGCTTGACGCCGAGCACGATGCCTTCATCGGTCCATTGCATGGGCCGTATGTAGCGTCATTCGGCGGCCGAGCGAAGCGAGCAGGCCGGAACGACGTCACTCCTTCGGAAATTCCAGCCCGATCTCGCGGTAGCGCTCCGGATCATCGCCCCACCCTTCGCGGACCTTGACGAACAGAAAGAGATGCACCGGCTGCTCGATCGCAGCGGCGATGTCGGCGCGCGCGGCGGCGCCGATCGCCTTGATGGTCGCGCCGCCCTTGCCGAGCACGATCTTGCGCTGGCTTTCGCGCTCGACGTAGATCGTCTGCTCAATGCGCACCGAGCCGTTGCGCAATTCCTTCCACACCTCGGTCTCGACCGTCGACTGATAGGGCAGTTCCTGATGCAGCCGCAGATAGAGTTTCTCGCGGGTGATCTCGGCGGCGAGCTGGCGCAGCGGCGCGTCAGAGATCTGATCGGCCGGGTAGAGCCACGGCCCGGGCGGCACGTGGGCGGCGAACCAGGCTTTGAGATCGGCGACGCCGTCACCGGTCAACGCCGAGACCATGAAGGTCGCCGCGAAGCAAGCGCGCGCGTTGAGCGCCTGCGTCAAGGCAAGCAGCGCCGGCTTGGCGACGAGATCGACCTTGTTGAGCACCAGCACTTTTGCCGCCCGGATCTCGGCAAGGCGGCCCAGCACGGCTTCGTCATCGTCTTTGATGCCGGTTCGCGAATCGATGATCAGCGCGACGACGTCGGCGTCCTGGGTGCTGCCCCAGGCGGTGCCGACCATGGCGCGATCGAGCCTGCGCCGCGGCGCGAAGATGCCGGGAGTATCGACGAAAATGAGCTGCGCTGCGCCGGCGAGCGCAATGCCGCGAATAAGTGTCCGCGTCGTCTGCACCTTGGGCGTCACGATCGAGACCTTGGTGCCGACGAGCGCGTTCAGCAGTGTCGATTTGCCGACATTCGGCGCCCCAATCAACGCCACGAAGCCGCAGCGAAGCGGCTGACCGGCAGCCCCCGCCGGTTCGGCCGCTTCAGCCATTGGCCCGTTCGGGCTTGACGCCCTCGCGCGCCATCATCGCGGCGGCTGCGGCCTGCTCGGCGGCGCGCTTGGAGCGGCCGGAGCCCTCGGCCGGGATGAAATTCGGCAGCTGCACGGCGACGCGGAATTGCGGATCGTGGTCGGGCCCGGAACGGGCGATCTCGCGATAGGCCGGGGTCGGCAGGCCGCGCGCCTGCGCCCATTCCTGCAGCACAGTCTTCGGATCGCGCAGCGGCGGCGCCTTGGTCTCAAGCCGCGCCTGCCACAGCCGGCCGACGAGGTCTGAAGCGGCGGCATAACCGCCGTCGAGATAGGCAGCGCCGATCAGTGCTTCGCACACGTCGGCGAGGATCGCCGGCCGGGTGCGGCCGCCGGCATGGACCTCCGAGGCACCGAGCCGGATCGCAGCGCCGAGGTCGATCGCGCGCGCGATCTCCGCGCACGTCTCCTTG
>JASHXX010000048.1 GCA_030043335.1 Xanthobacteraceae bacterium | reverse complement strand
CAAAGCTGAACGCTTCATCCAGACAAGCCTGCGCGAATGGGCTTATGCCCGCGCCTACAACACTTCAGAGGAACGCACCGCCGAGCTGCCGAAATGGCTCCACTGCTACAACTGGCACAGACCTCACGGCAGCATAGGATCAAAGCCGCCAATCAGCCGACTCGGCCTGACCGGAAACAACCTGTTGAGGCTCCACAGCTAAACAACCGTACCAGGCGGATTCGAGTTCCTGACAATGCGTGTAACCAGGACCGCGTGGAACGAGATTTGCGGGTTCAGGACGCATCTCCCCTCGGGCGTGGGAGGGGCAATTCTTGTAAATAGTATTTATCGAGCCGGAATTTGCGAACCTCGCGAATTTTGCATTACGGGTCAGTCAAGCTGAGTTTCGGGAAAATTCCGCCATAAGCGACCACAGTCGACGCGATTGCAATTTGGTCGAGCGTACAAACGAAGCTGTGAGGCATGCAAATCTTGCTTCACTCAGAAGGTGTCCAAGCAAGGCGAGTGTAAACGATATTCAAATCTTCCCGATACCGGAAGATCGGAGCGGGGAAACTGTTCACTCTTTTGGTGCTTCGAAGCGGAAAGAAAGGAGTGGAGTTAGAGCTATGAGAATAGCACGCAAACTCGACAAACTGATTGATCACTACTCGGAGCTCGCTATAGCGCGGTTTACGACGGCTATAGAACTGAGCGAGTTAAAGCGGACAATTTTTCACGAGCTGTACCGTGCGCGATTATTAGAGATATCCTTTGACGCGGATGACCCGATAGTGTGGAGGCCTACTAAAGAGCTCGTCGAGATGTATTGGCGATTTCCTGATCAACTGATACCGAGTTTAGAAGATGGCCTCAAGAACAGGCTCGCTAACTAAGGACAACGCCGTCTCGATTGGTTGTTGCTGACGACAGCAGGGCTGATTGTGCATCACTTAACAGAATGGCCATCAGCTGAAAGTGTCAAAAGAAATGCGTCAGGATGCTTTCCTTGGGTCGATACTTGCGATCCTTCGGTATTTTGAATTCAGCTTTCCTGTACCCGTAATCGGAAATACGTCAGATCCCGCGCAAGTCGAGTCTGATGGCTTGCAAAAAATCGATCGCGGAAGATCGTTCGCCTAAAGCGAAACAATACGCCGGCTAGAAATCATTCGGCGCTCAATCTCCCTGCCTGCCCGCAATTTCGAAAACGTAAAGTGTTTATGTCGGGTCATGGTGGCGGGCCGAGAACGCGACCGTTGACGAGGCGAACTCACTACGCAAGCGGTCTCGTCAAGCGTTTGCGGAAGGGCAATGACCAAGAGCGTGGGGCGCCGTCATGCCAACCATTTTTTGCACGATATTCTCGAAGGGCGTCATATTTAATCCGTCGCAGAAGTTCTCTGCCCTCCCCGGCGTGTTGAGTGGGGTTTGATGCTGCCGCCCACGTGGCCAAGCCACAAGCATCAGACGAAATCCTGTAAATTAAGCGCGAGCCTACGACTATGGTGTAAATATCGGTGGTGTGTTGGTTCAAATATCGGTGGTTTGTAGATGAGTGAGGTTGTTATGAAGCTAAAGTTTAGCGGGAGCTATGAGAAGTTGCAAAAATACGTATCGCGAACTGGGTTACCCGGCAAATGGCGCGATCTAAAATATGGGCAGAAGCAATATCGTAGTGATGAAGGCGGAGTTCTAAATTGGTGGCAAACCACTGGGGCGCTAATGTTCCAAGGTATAGAATTAGCGCTAGCAGGCTGTTGAAGAAGTAGGTCGCGGTTTAGCCGGTGGAGTGATTCACTTTCTCCGAAGCGATTCGGAGGTTAGGTGATGCGCGGTGGGGATGAGGGGAGTGGCGAGCTTTTCAGCTACGTCGATCTTGAGAAGCGGGTTCGGTCGGATCATCCGCTGAGAGCGATCAGAGGGCTTGTGAACGAGGCGCTGGCCGCGCTGGAGCAGGAGTTCGCTGCGCTTTATGCGCCGATCGGTCGGCCGTCGATCCCGCCGGAGAAGCTGCTCCGAGCGATGCTGTTGCAGGCGTTCTACTCGATTCGCTCGGAACGGCAGCTGATGGAGCGGCTGGAGTATGATCTCCTGTTCCGCTGGTTCGTCGGGATCGGGGTTGATGCTGCAGTGTGGGACCATTCGGTGTTCTCAAAGAACCGCGACCGGCTGCTCGAAGGGGATATCGCCGCAAGCTTCCTGGCGGCGGTTCTGGATCAGCCGCGGGTGAAGAAGCTGCTGTCCACCGATCACTTCACGGTCGACGGGACGCTGATCGAAGCCTGGGCTTCATTGAAGAGCTTTAAGCCACGGGACGGCTCGGACGAGCCTCCGGCCGGTGGCGGGCGCAATGCCGAAGCCAACTTCCATGGCAAGAAGCGGTCGAACCAGACGCATGTCTCGACGACAGATCCCGATGCCCGGCTCTACCGCAAGGGATCGGGCAAGGAGGCCAAGCTCTGCTTCATCGGCCATGGCTTGATGGAGAATCGCCATGGTCTTCTGGTTGATACTTGCCTGACGCCGGCTGCCGGCCATGCCGAACGGGTGGCGGCGCTGGCTATGATCGAACCGCGTGCCGACCGGCCGCGCGCGATCACGCTCGGCGCCGACAAGGCCTACGACGCGGAGGACTTCGTCAATGAACTGCGCTCGATGACAGTAACGCCGCATGTGGCGCAAAACACCAGCGGCCGAAGTTCGGCGATCGACGGGCGCACGACGCGGCACGGGAGTTATGCGATCAGCCAGTGTATTCGCAAGCGGATTGAGGAGGCCTTCAGCTGGATCAAGACAGTAGCCGGTCAGGAGAAGACCCGATTCAGAGGCGTCGGCCGGGTTGGCTTTGCCTTCACCTTCGCCGCCGCGGCCTACAATCTCGTTCGATTGCCGAAGCTCCTGGCGCAGGTTGGGTGAGCCTCGGCACTGCCGGCCGTCCTGTCGGCTATTTTTATATCCATAAAGGCGACGATTCTCGCTTCGTCGCCGAACGCGACTGACTTCTTCAACAGCCTGCTAGTCGGCGCGCGCCGCGCAGCAATGGGCGACAGATGAAGATCGCCGCGCCGGCCAGCGCGGGCCGCTTCAACTGCCGGCGAACAACCACGCTGCCATCCGCGTCAACGCCATGGACCTGGAACACTGACTTCGCGATGTCGAGACCAATCGTTTTGAT
>JASHXX010000423.1 GCA_030043335.1 Xanthobacteraceae bacterium | reverse complement strand
TCGCCGCGCCACGCCGACGTGCTCATCGTCACCGGCCCGGTCACGCGCAACATGCGCGAAGCGCTCGAGCGCACCTATGCCGCGACGCCGGACCCCAAATGGGTCGTCGCCGTTGGCCGCTGCGCCGCCGACGGCGGCGTGTTCGCCGGCAGCTATGGCGTCGTCGGCGGCGTCGCTGCGGTGGTTCCGGTCGATCTGCATATCGCCGGCTGCCCGCCGACGCCGACCGAGCTGCTGCGCGGCCTTCTCGCGCTGCTCGAAGGCGGATCGCAAGCCTGAGCCGCCGACCCGCGACGCGAACGCCAAGAGATTTTTGATTCAAGAGATTTTTGATTTATGTCAACGCGGCCGCGCGCTTCCGGCCTCCTATTACCGGTGCTGGCTCATGGAAGCGCAATCATGACCGCGTCGGCGCCCGAACATTCAATGCCCCTTCTTGCCATGATGACGCGGCTCGGCATCGAGCCCGGCGCCGGGGCGTTGCCGCAATTGGCTCTGCGCTACGCTACCGCGCTCGGCCGATGTGAAGATTGCCGATGCAAGAAAGTCTGTCGGGACTGGCTCGACGGCGCGCCGGCCGGCGTCAATTTCGCGCCGCCGTTTTGCGCGAACGCCGACATCTTGTTCGAGCTCAAATGCGATCAGCCCGGGCCGCGGCCGAGGTTGTCATGAGCGGCACGCACGAGCATCGCACCGTTTTCGACGCGATCGCGGACTGGGTCAAAAACTACCGCCAGGCGGTGGGGCTGCAAAACGAGCTGGCGAAATGCACCGCGGAAGAAGTGGCGCTGATGGCGCGCGATATCGGGCTCAGCGCCCAAGAGCTGTTGTCGGCCGCCGCCAAAGGGCCGCACGCCGCCGACGAGCTGCCGAAGCTGCTGCGCGCGTTTGGCGTCGATCCGCAAAAACTTGCCGCCGATGACCCTTCGACCATGCACGACCTGCAACGCATCTGCATCCATTGCGGCCACAAAGGCGAGTGCCGGCACGATCTCGCCGCCAGCACCGCGGCGAGCCGCTTCCGCGACTATTGTCCGAACGCGATGTCGCTCGACGCGCTGTTCCAGGCGAAGTGACCGGCGAAAACTCGGCGGCGGCAACTCTGGGACGATCTGCGGCGTCCGGCCGTTGGCGCACGATGATTTCGGTGTGCGCGCCTAACCCAGCGGAACGCTGCCGCCGCCGATGGTCTGATTGAGCCTTCTGGTCACGCTCTCGATCCGCTCGGCGGCTTCGGTGAGCGTGGCCGCAATCGCCGTCTGCGTGATCGAGGTGCGATCGGCGGTAGCGACGTGCGCGTCTCTTAATCCGGCGAGCTCTTCCTCGAGGCGCTTGAGGCGCGCGCTCATCTCGCCGAGCTCGTCGGCGACGGTGAGCGCCGCCATGACGGTGAGCCGGGTGTCGCCGACCTCGCCGAAACGCTCGCGCAGATCCCCGATGCGCGCATCGAGCTCGCGGGCAAGGTCCATGAGGTGCTCTTCCTGGCCGTCCTCGCAGGCCATGCGGAACTGCCGCCCGTTGATGGTGATGCTGACCTCGGCCATTGCCCTAACCTCGGCTCACATGGGTTGTCGCGCCGGCGCTCGCGGCCGCCGCGGCCGATGTTCACCCGTCCTGCGGCAGCACCCCGCGGATGGTTTCGATCGCCTGCGCGATCCGTTGCGCGACCTCGCGGTTCGCGGTTTCAAGGCCGCGCGAGCGCGCGCTCGCCTGATCGAGCTCGCTGGCGAGCCGCGCGCGGTCGGCGCCGAGCGCCTGAATCTGCGCCGCCAGCGCTTCCTCGCTGCGATCGGTCTCCTGCCGCCGCTCCGCCGCCGCCTCCAGCGCATCGAGCGCAAGCGCGAGCCGCCGGCTTGCCGTTTCGATTGAGTCGGTTTCGCTCATTTGGCCACCCGCTCCGGCCGCAAGCACGGTCACACCGCAGGCGAAACTGACGCGACAGCAACTGTTTACCAAAAGAAGCTTACGTCGCATGGAGCATGAAGGTCAACGGCCAAAGCGCTTGTCATCCCCGGCCTGTGCATGACGCCTATCAGCCGTGCCGGCGCGCATTTGACTTGCGAACTTGCCATGCTATCCCCTGCCTGCGGCCGCCTTTGACGCGCCGCGCCGGCCCATCCAATCGGCCCCGCTCCATGACGATGCCGGACCGTCTGCGCGCGGCGAGCGCAAACCTCGTCGAGGCCCCACGCGTTTCCGCGGATGCGCTCGCGAGCGCGCGCGCCGAACAAGACCGCATGGCCAACGCCATTCGCGCGCTCGCCATGGACGCGGTCGAGCAGGCAAAGTCCGGCCATCCCGGCTTGCCGATGGGCGCGGCCGACATCGCCACCGTCTTGTTCTCGCGCTTCCTGAAATTCGATCCGGCCGATCCGACGTGGCCCGACCGCGACCGCTTCGTGCTCTCGGCCGGCCACGGCTCGATGCTGATCTACGCCGTGCTGCATCTTCTCGGCTACGAGAAGGTGACGATCGCGGAGATCAAGCGCTTCCGCCAGCTCGGCTCGCTCACGCCCGGCCATCCCGAATACGGCCATACGCCCGGCGTCGAGACCACGACCGGGCCGCTCGGCCAAGGCCTCGCCAATGCGGTCGGCATGGCGATCGCCGAGCGCCACCTCACGGCGTTGTTCGGCGCCGACATCGTCGATCACTTTACCTATGTGCTCGCCTCCGACGGCGACCTGATGGAAGGCATCAGCCAGGAGGCGATTGCGCTCGCCGGCCATCTGAAGCTGCGCAAGCTGATCGTGCTGTTCGACGACAATGGCGTGTCGATTGACGGCCCGTTGGCGCTTGCCGACAGCGTCGATCAGGTCAAACGCTTCGAGGCGGCGGGATGGGCGGCAATGCGCGTCGACGGTCACGATCCCGAGGCGATCGCAAGGGCGATCGCCGCGGCGCAGAAGTCGGAGCGGCCGTCGCTCGTCGCCTGCCGCACCACGATCGGCTTCGGCGCGCCGACCAAAGGCGGCACCGAGAAGAGCCATGGCGCCCCGCTCGGGCCTGAGGAGATCGCGGCGGCGCGCGAGCGGCTCGGCTGGAGCGCGCCGCCTTTCGAGATTCCGGCGGCAATCCGCGAGCAATGGCGAGCCGCCGGCGAGCGCGGCCGACCGGCGCGCCTCGCCTGGCAAAAACGCCTGGTGCAGCTACCGGCAGGCGAGCGCGCCGAGTTCGAGCGTCGCAGCCGCGGCGTGCTGCCGGCTGAGCAGCTCGCGGCGGCGGCGCGCGCGGTGAAGGCAAAGCTCGCAGAGACGCCGAAGGAGATCGCGACCCGCGCCGCTTCCGAACTCGCGCTCGACGCGCTGACGCCGGCGCTGCCGGAGATGATCGGCGGCTCCGCCGACCTCACCGGCTCCAACAATACCCGCGTCAAGGGCATGACGGTGCTGAGCGCGGCGGACTATGCCGGCCGCTTCATCCACTACGGCGTGCGCGAGCATGCGATGGCGGCGGCGATGAACGGCATCGCGCTGCATGGCGGCATCATCCCCTACTCCGGCACGTTCCTGATCTTCTCCGATTATTGCCGGCCGGCGATCCGGCTCGCCGCGCTGATGCGCCAGCGCGTCATCCACGTGATGACGCATGACTCGATCGGGCTCGGCGAAGACGGGCCGACGCACCAGCCGGTCGAGCAGCTCGCCGCGCTGCGCGCGATCCCAAACCTCACCGTGTTCCGGCCGTGCGACGCGGTCGAGACCATCGAGTGCTGGCAGCTCGCATTGGAGACAGCGCATGGCCCGAGCGTGCTGGCGCTCACCCGGCAGAACGTGCCGCAGCTGCGCCGCGGTCTCGACCAGGACAACCGCTGCGCCGGCGGCGCCTATGAGCTCGTTGCCGCCGACGCCGGCGCAGCGGCCGTCTCGCTGTTCGCCACCGGATCGGAAGTCGCGATCGCGGTCGCGGCGAGAAAGCTTCTCGCCGAGCGCGGCGTAGCGGCACGGGTCGTCTCGGTGCCGTGCTTCGAGCTCTTCCTCGCTGCGCCGGCAGCCGAGCACGCCGCCGTGATCGGCGACGCGAACGTCAACGTCGCGGTCGAAGCCGGCATCCGCCAGGGCTGGGACGCGATCATCGGCTCTAACGGCGCCTTCGTCGGCATGACCTCATTCGGCGCCAGCGCGCCCTATAAGGAGCTCTACCAGCACTTCGGCGTTACCGCCGAGAAGGTCGCCGAGGCGGCGCTGGCGCATCTGCGAAATCTTAAAGGAGACGGGACATGTCGGTTCGCGTAGCCATCAACGGGTTCGGCCGCATCGGCCGCAATGTCCTGCGCGCGATCGTCGAGGCCAAGCGCACGGACATCGAGGTCCTTGCCGTCAACGATCTCGCCCCGGTCGAGACCAACGCGCACCTGTTGCGCTACGATTCCGTGCATGGTCGCTTCCCGGGCGAAGTCACGGTCAAGGGCGACACCATCAATTGCGGCAACGGCCCGATCAAGGTCACCGCGATCAAGGACCCGGCGCAATTGCCGTGGAAGGAGCTCGGCATCGACGTCGCGCTCGAATGCACCGGCATCTTCGCCTCGAAGGAAAAATCATCGCCGCATCTGAAAGCCGGCGCCAAGCGCGTCCTGATTTCCGCGCCGGCCGACGGCGTCGATCTCACCGTCGTCTACGGCGTCAACCACGACAAGCTCGCCAGCGCCCACACCGTCGTCTCCAACGCCTCGTGCACCACCAATTGCCTCGCCCCGGTCGCCAAGGTGCTCAACGACGCCGTCGGCATCGACAAGGGCTTCATGACCACGGTGCACGCCTACACCAACGACCAGCCGACGCTCGACCAGGTGCACAAGGATCTTTATCGGGCGCGCGCCGCGGCGCTCAATATCATCCCAACCTCGACCGGCGCGGCGAAGGCGGTCGGGCTGGTGCTGCCCGAGCTTGCCGGCAGGCTCGACGGCGTCGCCATCCGGGTGCCGACGCCGAACGTCTCGGTGGTCGATTTCAAGTTCGTCGCCAAGCGCTCGACCTCGAAGGACGAGATCAACGCCGCGGTCAAGCGCGCCGCCGAGCAGCAGCTCAAGGGCATCCTCGGCTACACCGAAGCGCCCAACGTCTCGACCGACTTCAACCACGACCCGCATTCCTCGGTGTTCCACATCGACCAGACCAAGGTGATCGACGGCACGCTGGTGCGGGTGATGTCGTGGT
>JASHXX010000047.1 GCA_030043335.1 Xanthobacteraceae bacterium | reverse complement strand
TTTTCGGCAGAACATCGGTACGCATCGCCGCGCTGCCGCCGAGCCGGATCGCTCCGCCGGCGAGCACCACGGTCGCAAGATAAGGCTCGAGCGCAAGCGCGCGACCGATCTCTTCCATCACGATCATGGTCTCGACCGGCCCGCTGGCCGAGCCGCCATGCTCCTCGGCGAACGGCAGGCCGAGCAGGCCGAGGTCGGCGTAGCGCCGCCACAGCGCGCTGCTGAAGCCGCCCGACTCCTGCAGATAGCGCTTGCGCTGCTCGAAGCCGTAGTGATCGGCGAACAGCCGCTCCACGCTGCGGCGCAGGAGCTGCTGTTCCTCGGTCAACGCAAAATCCATTACCTCAATCCCACCCTACCAAGGTCCCGAATTCTCACAGGCCCAAAATCGCCTTGGCGATGATGTTCTTTTGAATTTCGTTAGTGCCGCCATAGATCGAGGTCTTGCGATAGTTGAAATATTGCGGCGCGAGCGGCCCGGCCCAGTCCGGGCCGATCGGCGGCTCGTTCCAGCGCTCGCTCTCCTCGTGCGGGATCTGGTCGGGCAACGCGTAGGGGCCGACGACCTCGAGCAGGAGCTCGGTTATCGCCTGCTGAATCTCCGAGCCCTTGATCTTGAGGATCGAGGACGCCGGGTCAGGCTTGTTGCCGTTGCGGTTGCGCTCGCCGGCGACGACGCGCAGCTGCGTCATCTCCAGCGCCTTGAGCTCGACCTCGACGGCGGCGATCTTGGCGCGGAAGCGCTCGTCGGCAAGGAGCGGCTTGCCGCCGGATTGCTGCAGGGCGGCAAGCTCCTTGAGGCGGCGGATGCGCGCCTTGGAGATGCCGACACGGGCGATGCCCGTGCGCTCATTGCCGAGCAGAAACTTGGCGCAGTCCCAGCCCTTGTTCTCCTCGCCGACCAGATTCTCCACCGGCACCTTGACGTCGTCGAAGAACACCTCGTTGATCTCGTGGCCGCCGTCGATGGTCTGGATCGGCCGCACGGTGATGCCCGGCGTCTTCATATCGATGAGCAGGAACGAGATGCCCTCCTGCTTCTTCGCCGCCGGATCGGTGCGCACCAGGCAGAAGATCCAATCGGCGTATTGCGCGAGCGTGGTCCAGGTCTTCTGGCCGTTGACGATGTAATGGCCGTCGGCTCGCTTCGCCGAGGTCTTGAGCGAGGCGAGATCGGAGCCGGCGCCGGGCTCGGAGAAGCCTTGGCACCACCAGTCGTCGAGATTGGCGATGCGCGGCAGATATTTCTTCTTCTGGGCTTCGTTGCCGAAGGCGATGATGACCGGGCCCACCATGCTGACGCCGAACGCCAAAGGCTCCGGCGCCGGCGCCTGCTGCATCTCGTCGCGGAACAGATAAGTCTTGACCGGTCCCCAGCCGGTGCCGCCCCATTCCTTCGGCCAGTGCGGCACCGCCCAGCCCTTGGCGTTGAGGATGCGCTGCCAGTCGACCAGGTCCTGCTTCGCCAGGCTGCGGCCGGCGATCATCTTGTCGCGGGTCGCCGGCGGCAGCTCCCTGCGCATGAACGCGCGCACCTCGTCGCGGAACGCGATCTCTTCCGGCGTGAAGCGAAGGTCCATGGCCTATCCCTCTAAATGGCGGTCTCCTTGAGACCTTGTCGCTAGTTGATCTCGAACAGGCCGGCCGCGCCCATGCCGCCGCCGATGCACATGGTGACGACGCCGAGCTTGGCGCCGCGGCGATGGCCTTCGATCAGGATGTGGCCGGTCATACGCGCGCCGCTCATGCCGTAGGGGTGGCCGATCGAGATCGCGCCACCGTCGACGTTGAGCTTCTCCTGCGGGATGCCGAGGCGGTCGCGGCAATAGAGCACCTGGCTGGCAAAGGCTTCGTTCAGCTCCCAGAGATCGATGTCGTCGATCTTGAGGCCCTGGCGGCTCAACAGCTTTGGCACCGCGAACACCGGGCCGATTCCCATCTCGTCGGGCTCGCAGCCGGCGACGGCGAAGCCGCGGAAGGTGCCGAGCGGTTTGAGGCCGCGGCGCTCGGCGAGCTTCGCATCCATGACGACGCAGGCCGAGGCGCCGTCGGAGAGCTGGCTGGCATTGCCGGCGGTAATCCATTTGCCTTCGCGCACCGGCTGCAGCGCGGCGAGCCCCTCGAGCGTGGTGTCGGGGCGGTTGCCCTCGTCGCTCTTGAGCGTCACCTGCTCGAAGCTCTCGGCCTTGGTGTTCTTGTCGACGACCTTCTTGGTGGTCGGCAGCGCCACGATCTCGCCGTCGAAGCGCTTGGCCTGCTGTCCTGAGGCGGTGCGGCGCTGGCTTTCGAGTGCATAGGCATCCTGCGCTTCGCGGCTCACCTTGTAGCGCTCCGCGACGTTATCGGCGGTATCGATCATCGGCATGTAGATCGCCGGCTTGTGCTCGAGGATCCAGTCGTTCGGCGCCGGTATGCTCTTGCCGTCCTGCACCAGGCTGATGCTTTCGAGCCCGCCGGCGGCAATGACCGAAGCTTCGCCGGCGATGATGCGCTGCGCGGCGAGCGCGATCGTCTGCAGGCCGGAGCTGCAGAAGCGGTTCACGGTCATGCCGCCGACCGTGACCGGCAGGCCGGCGCGGAT
>JASHXX010000422.1 GCA_030043335.1 Xanthobacteraceae bacterium | reverse complement strand
CTTCCACAACCTGGACCCCGGCACTCACGGCAATTTGCTTCACCATGCCGGCAAACGGCGCGCGCAGCGTGTGCTCCATCTTCATCGCTTCGATCACTGCAAGGCGCTGGCCGGCCTCGACGTGATCGCTCTTGGCGACGAAAAGCTCGAGCACCTTGCCGTGCATCGGCGCCTTGACGACGCCGTCGCCGGCGCCGGCTGCGGCGGCCGCCGCCGAGACATCTTTGCGGCGTACGCGCGTCTGTCGGCCGTAACGAATAACATAGACGTCCTCGCCGGCCGCAAATACCCGCGCATCGGTCGCGGGCGCGGCGCCGTCGACGGAAACCTCCATGCCGTTCTTGCCAAACGTCAGGGTCGCGCGCGCGTCCTCACCGTCGACCGTGAGCGGAACGGTGATCGAGCGCGTGCCGCCGAGTTGAAAACCGTCGCGCGCGGCCCATGGCCCATCGTCCGGGGGGCCGCCGTCTTGCGCAATGCCTTTCCCGGGCTCGTTTGCCAGCAGATGCGTGGCACCGAGCGCCGCGGCCGCGCGGTCGAGCCCCTGCGGCACCGCGCCAAGGGCCGCGAGACTGCGGTCGATGAAACCGGTATCGAACCTGCCTTGCCGGAACTCCGACGTACCGCACAGCGCACTGAGGAAGGCCACATTGCTGCGCACCCCGGCAATCACCGTGCGGCCGAGCGCATCGGCGAGCTGCTTGACAGCGTCTTGCCGCGTCGGGCCGTGCGCGACCAGCTTGGCGACCATCGCGTCATAAAACGGCGTCACCTCGCCGCCCGCCTCGACGCCGCTCTCGACGCGAAGATCGCTCGGCAGCTCGAAGCCCACGATCTTTCCCGTCGAAGGCAGGAAGCCGTTCTCGGGGTCCTCGGCGTAGAGGCGCGCCTCGATAGCGTGGCCGTTGAAGCGGACCTGCGACTGCTTAAGCGGCAACTTGCCGCCGGCGGCGATCTCGAATTGCCAGGCGACGAGATCGAGGCCGGTGACCGCCTCGGTCACCGGATGCTCGACTTGCAGCCGCGTATTCATCTCGATGAACCAGAACGCGTCCGCCCGCAGCGCCTTGCTGCCGTCGGCGACGAACTCGACCGTGCCGGCGCCGGTGTAACCGACTGCGCGTGCCGCCTCGACTGCAGCAGCGCCCATTTGCGCGCGCAACTCAGCCGTCATTCCGAATGCCGGCGCTTCTTCGACCACCTTCTGATGGCGGCGCTGCAGCGAGCAGTCGCGCTCGCCGAGATGAATAATATGGCCGCGGGTGTCGCCGAAGACCTGGATCTCGATATGACGCGGCGCGGTGACGTATTTCTCGATCAAGACGCGGCTTGATCCGAACGCTGCGCCGACCTCGCGGACCGCGCCTTCGAGCGCGTCGTCGAAGTCGGCATGCTTGTCGACCCGCCGCATGCCGCGTCCGCCGCCGCCGGCCGCCGGCTTGATCAGGATCGGGTAGCCGATCTCGTAAGCCTTCTGCTTGAGGAACTTCGCGTCCTGGCGGTCGCCGTGATAGCCGGGCACTATCGGGACGCCGGCCTTCTGCATCAGCGCCTTGGCGCGATCCTTAAGCCCCATGGTGCGGATCGCAGTTGCGGAAGGACCGACGAACACCAGGCCTGCTTGCGTGCACGCCTCGGCGAAATCGGCGTTCTCGGACAAAAACCCGTACCCGGGGTGAATGCAGGCCGCTTGCGCCTGTTTCGCGACCGCGATCAGCCGCTCGATTGCGAGGTAGCTCTCGCGCGGATCAGCGGGCCCGATGAAGTGAGCCTCATCGCAAAGCCGCAGGTGCAGTGCATGCGCGTCGGCGGCCGAATAGACGGCAATCGTGCGCATGCCGAGGCGCTTGGCAGTGCGCGCGATGCGGCAGGCGATTTCGCCGCGATTGGCGATGAGGACGGAATCGAGCATGACGGGGCATACTACGGTTGGCGCAACAACGACCGACCGTCGCGCGTCTCAACTCATTGTGCGCCGACCGTCATGCCCGCGCTTGCTTCAGGCGGCCGCGGGAATGGATTGAGCGGCAGGGGTGCTTCGGCGGCAGGCGCCGGAGCGGATTGGGTCGCCGCCTGCGGCGCCGGCGGAACAGGCTCCGGCCAAATCGGTTCGACAGCTGCGGCCGGAGCGGAGGGTTGGGTGGCAGGTTGCGGCGCGGGACTCGTCTGCTGTTTGCGGCCATGGCGCGCCGACGGGTTCGCTGGCTGTGGATTCGGATTGGCGGCGGCCGCCGCCGCGACGCCCGGAAGGACCGGACCCTTGGGCTCGGGCGTCATGATACTGATCGGCGGGATCGAGGCCGCCGTCGGAAAATCGATATTGACCGGCTTGTGGGAGGGCTGCGCGTTCGCTTGGGCGCCGGCGGCCGGACGGACCTGCGCATCGGCGACCGCGCCTTCGGTCGGCTGCGTCCACGCCGTCGAATACTGGGTCACGAGCTGATCGAGCGTCGCCTCGCTCAAGTGGGAGCGCACTCTCTCGGCATCGTGAAGAAGCGCGAGCGCGTCGCAATTGTCCCGCGTGCAGCCGTCGCGCACCATGAGGAGATGGGCGAGAAAACCGAATCGGTCGGCCTCCAGCGCACGGCGCAGCGGCAGCAGCAACAACAGCACATTATCGATGTCGGTGCCGCCGCGACGGACATAGGCCGTCATCTCACCGAGCAACGCAAGCCGAGCCGCGACATACGACGTGGCGGCGGCTACGCTTGCCGGGGATGCGAACATCGCCTTTTCGCACGCCGCCTCCA
>JASHXX010000421.1 GCA_030043335.1 Xanthobacteraceae bacterium | reverse complement strand
ATTCCGCCGCGGCCGCGCCGCCTCGACTTTCCGCCGACGCGGCTCTTACTCGAAATCGCGCCGAAGGAGGAAACCCCGGCGCGCACGCCGTGGTGGCTGACCCTGATGCGGCTTGCGCTGGCCGCGCTTGTCATCGTCGCCGCCGCCGGCCCGCTATGGCGTCCGCCGGTGGCTGCGACCAAGACGGCTGCCCCGATCGCAATCCTGATCGATGACAACTGGGCCGCCGCCGCGACCTGGGATGCGCGGCTACGTACCGCCGACGACATTATCGCGCGCGCCGAAGACGATCGCCGCGCGGTGGCGCTCATCGCGCTGTCTGCGGGGCCGCAGGACATTTCGCTGGAGGCCGCCGGCTCGGCGCGGGTGCGGCTGCAGCGGATCAAGCCGGCGCCGCACACCGTCGAACGCATGGAGGCGCAACCTGCGATCGCCCGATTCCTCGCCGACACCCGCGACGTCGAGCTGATCTGGCTGTCGGACTCGATCGATCTCGGCAACGGCACCGAATTCGTCAAAAGCCTCGCCCAGATGCTCGACAATCGGCCGCTGACGATCGTGGCCGGCGGCGTTCCCGGCGCGCGGGCGCTCACCGCGGCCGACAATGCGGCCGGCTCGTTGAGCGTAAAGGTGCTGCGCGCCGCCCCGGGCGCGGCTGAACCCGGCACCGTGCGGGCGCTCGACCTCAAGGGCTTGTCGCTCGGTGAAGCCGCGTTCGCGTTCGCGCCGGATGATCGCGAGACCCAGGCGCAGTTCGATCTGCCGGTCGAAATCCGCAACGACATCGCCCGGATCGAGATCGCCAACGAGCGTTCTTCCGGCGCCGTGCAATTGCTCGACAAACGCTGGAGCCGCCGCACCGTCGGCGTTGTCTCCGGCGCCACCGCCGACACCTCGCAGCCGCTCTTATCGTCGAGCTACTATATCGGCCGCGCGCTCGGCCCGTTCGCCGACGTGCGGCTGGCGCAAGGCGAATCGCCGGCGGCGGCGGTGACGCATTTCATCGACCAGAACCTGCCGATGCTGGTTCTCGCCGATGTCGGCAATGTCGCCGGCGACGCCCATGATCGATTGGCGCGCTGGGTCGAAGACGGCGGCGTCCTGGTGCGGTTCGCCGGCCCTCGCCTTGCCGCTTCTGACGATGATCTGGTTCCGGTCAAGCTGCGGCGCGGCGGGCGCACCCTCGGCGGCAGCCTGAGCTGGGACAAGCCGCAACCGCTCGCGGCGTTTTCCCGCGAGAGCCCGTTCAACGGCATGGCCGTGCCCAATGACGTGACCGTGAGCCGTCAGGTGCTGGCCGAGCCGGACGCCGCCCTCACCGAGAATACCTGGGCGACGCTTGCCGACGGCACGCCGCTCGTCACCGCGGCGCGGCGCGGCAAGGGGCTGATCGTGCTCTTCCACGTCACCGGCGACACCCGCTGGTCCGATTTGCCGCTTTCCGGCGCATTCGTCGACATGCTCAAGCGCATCGTCGCGCTCGCCGGCACCGCGAATGTCGCCAAGGCCGAGAACGCGAAGACCAAGGAAGTGCGCGAGGCGCTGGCGCCGAGCCGCGTGCTCGACGGCTTCGGCAGCTTCATCCCGCCGCCGCCGACGGCCCGGCCGGTGCCCCCGGATTTCTCCGGGAACGCCGCCGCCGACCATCCGCCCGGCTTTTATGGCCCGCCTGAAAATCTCCTGGCGGTGAACACGCTCGGCGCCGCCGACCGGCTGGCGCCGCTCGATTTCAGCGCGCTGTCCGAAGCCACCCGCGAAATCTACCGCAAGAGCGAGCCGCGCGATTTGCGCGGTCCGATCTTTCTCGCCGCGCTCGGGTTGTTCCTGATCGACGCGCTGGTCGTCCTCTATCTCGGCGGCGGTATCGCGCGCCTCATTCCGCGCTATGCGCGCTCCTCGATGCTGATCGTCTTTGGCGCGCTTGCGCTCTCGTCCGCGCAGGTGCGGGCCGAGGAGCTGCAGAGCACCGAAGCGCCGCGCTCGGCGCTTGAAACCAAGCTCGCTTACGTCGTCACCGGCGACAGCGAGGTCGATTCGATCAGCAAGGCCGGCCTCGGCGGCCTCACCCTGTTTCTCGCGCAGCGCACCGCGCTCGAGGCCGGCGAGCCGATCGGGCTCGACATCTCGCGCGATGAGCTCGCGTTCTATCCGCTGATCTATTGGCCGATCGTCCCCGGCACGGCGCGGCCGTCGGACGCAGCGCTCAAGCGCATCGATGCGTACATGAAGGACGGCGGCACCGTGCTGTTCGACACCCGCGACGCCGTGGTCGCACCGCCGGGCGCCGGCGGCGAGACGCGCAGCTCGGGCATGCTCGAACTGCGCAAGATTCTGTCCTCGCTCGACCTTCCGGAACTTGAGCCTGTGCCGCGCGACCACGTCCTGACCAAGACGTTCTATTTGCTGCGTGACTTTCCCGGCCGCTTCAATTCCGGCCAGCTCTGGGTTGAAGCATTGCCGGCGGCGAACGAGGAAGAGGAAGCGCCGCGCCGTCCGGCCCGGGGCGGCGACGGCGTATCCTCGATCATCATCACTTCGAACGACCTCGCCGGCGCCTGGGCAACGCGGCCAGACGGCCAGCCGATGCTGCCGATGGTCGAGGGCGAGCCGCGCCAGCGCGAGCTCGCCTTCCGGGCCGGCGTCAACATCGTGATGTACACGCTCACCGGCAACTACAAGGCCGACCAGGTGCACGTGCCGGCGCTGCTCGAGCGGCTGGGACAGTAGGAGGACGAGCTTGAACCTTGGTGTCGCGTTCAGTCCGCTGGTCAGCGCCCAAATCCTGTGGGCTGCGGCGGCTGCGGCCGTAGTCCTGTCGCTGCTGCTGTTGGTCTCGCGCAGCCGCGGCGCCACGGTACGCGCGCTGGCGTTCGCCCTCCTGGTGCTGGCGCTCGCCAATCCCTCGCTCACCCGTGAGGACCGCGATCCGCTTTCCTCGGTCATCGTGGTCGTGGTCGACAAGAGCCCGAGCCAGGACTTCGGCGACCGCGCCCGGCAAGCCGAACAGGCGCGCGCCGCGATCCTCGAGCGGCTCCACCGCATTCCCGGGCTCGACGTTCGCGTGGTCGAGGCCGGCCAGTCGGATGGCGAGACCGACGGCACGCGGCTCTTCACCGCGCTCGGCTCGAGCCTCGCCGATGTGCCGCCCGATCGCGTCGCCGGCGTCATCATGATCACCGACGGGCGCGTGCACGACGTGCCGGCCGATGCCGGCGCACTCGGCTTTGCCGCGCCGGTTCACGCCCTCATCACCGGCGCCAAGAACGAGCGCGACCGCCGCATCGCCCTCATTGCCGCGCCGCGCTTCGGCATTGTCGGCCAGCCGCAGACGATCAGATACGCGGTCGAGGATCAGGGCGCATCCGAACGGACCGCGGAAGTGACGGTACGCCGCGACGGCGAAGTGGTGGAGACGCGCACCGTTGCGGTTGGCGCCCCGCAAAACGTCGAGATCCCGATCCCGCATGGCGGCCCGAACATCGTCGAGATCGAGACCGCCCCGCTTGCCGGCGAGCTTACCCCGGTCAACAACCGCGCCGTCGTTTCGATCGACGGCGTGCGCGACAAACTGCGCGTGCTGCTCGTCTCCGGCGAGCCGCACGCCGGCGAGCGGACCTGGCGCAACCTGCTCAAGTCGGACGCCGCCGTCGATCTCGTGCATTTCACCATTCTGCGGCCGCCGGAGAAGCAGGACGGCACGCCGATCAACGAGCTCTCGCTGATCGCCTTCCCGACGCGCGAGCTGTTCCAGCAGAAGATCGGCGAGTTCCAGCTGATCATCTTCGACCGCTATGCGCGCCAGGGCGTGCTGCCGATCATCTATTTCGACAATATCACGCGCTATGTGCGCGACGGCGGCGCCGTGCTGGTCGCCGCCGGGCCGGACTATGCCAGTCCGACCAGCATCTGGCGCACGCCGCTCGACGCCATCCTGCCGGCGGAGCCTAGCGGCAACGTCACCGAGCAGGGCTACCATCCGCGGCTTTCCGATCTCGGCAAGCGCCATCCGGTGACCAGGGACCTGGCCGGCTCGGCCAGCGATCCGCCGCAGTGGAGCCGCTGGTTCCGCATCGTCGACACCAGAAGCGGCACTGGCACACCGGTGCTGCAGGGGCCGGACAACAAGCCCCTGCTCGTGCTCTCCCGCGAGGGCGAAGGACGCGTGGCGCTGCTGCTGTCCGACCACATCTGGCTGTGGGCGCGCGGCTTCGAGGGCGGCGGCCCGCATCTCGACCTGCTGCGCCGGCTCTCACACTGGCTGATGAAGGAGCCGGAGCTCGAGGAGGAAGCGCTGCGGCTCGCGGTCAGCGGACACAATCTCACGGTGCGGCGGCAGACCATGGCCGAAGACGTCGCCGACGTGACGCTGACGTCGCCCTCGGGAGCGACGCGGACGCTCAAGCTCGCGCCGACCGAGCCGGGAGTGTGGCAGACCAGCGTGAACGCAAACGAGCTCGGGCTATGGCGCGCGACCGACGGCAAGCTCAATGCGCTCATCAATATCGGGCCGATCAATCCGCGCGAGTTTGCCGAGGTCACTTCGACGACCGGCGTGCTCGCACCGATCGCGGCGGCGACCGGCGGCGATTCGCGGCGGCTCGACGACGGCAACGGTCTCGACGTGCCGCGCATCCTCGCGGTGCGCTCCGGCGATACCTACAAAGGCGACGACTGGATCGGGCTGAAGATGCGCGATGCGAGCGTGGTGCGCGGCATCGGCGTGCTGCCGGTCTTCGCCGGGCTGCTGGGTCTCCTGCTCCTTCTCGGCAGCCTCGCCGGCACCTGGGCGCGCGAAGGGCGTTAGAGCGTGATCCGGAAAAGTGGGACCCGGTTTTCCGAAAAGATCATGCCCCGCTAAGAATTAGAGCGACGATGCTACGTCGGCTCCCATTCCGGCCGGATCGGCCCTGACACGCCCGCGAAGGCGCCGTCGGCGAGCTCCGCGACCAAAAGGCGTGCCGGATCGACCGGCCCGGGCATGGCGACGGTGCCCGGCGGAATCGGCCGAAAGCCGCACTTTCCATAATAGGGCTCATCGCCGACGAGGATCACCAGCCGGTGACCCTGCGCGCGGGCCGCATCTAGCGCCCGCTGAATCAGCGCCTGGCCGACGCCGCGCTCGCGGAACGCCGGCTCGACCGTGAGCGGTCCGAGCAGCAGGGCTCTGGTCTCGCCGATGCGCACCGGCGAGAGCCGCACCGAGCCGACAAGCAGCGTGCCGATATGTGCGGTGAAGGAAACCTCCAGCCGGTGGTCCACGTTTTCGCGCAGGCGGTATGCCGTCTTGGCATAGCGGCCCGGACCGAACGCGCGTTCGTGCAGGCGCTCGATCGCGAAAGCGTCGGCCTCGGTCTCCGGCAGGATGGTCAGCGAGATATCGGTCATCGCAGCGCCGCGGTTAGGCGAACCTTGGAATCACGAAGCAATTTACATCTGCGCCGGTTCGGGTCCAGCGCGAGCAACGGGCGATCCGGTCCGTTTGCGAACGGCCGCCGGACTTTTACCGGCAGGATGAATGACTAAGTAGAGCGGAAATTACAGACACGAACTTGCGCAATATGGCACTCGGCCTGCTCGAACGCGGCGCTTGGCGACAGGATGATCCGTCGCGCATCAAGGACGGCCGTTTCATCCGCCCGCCGACGACGTTTCGCAATTTCGTCACCGCCGACGGCAGCCCCGGTCCGACCGGCGAAGGCGGATTTGCCGCGGCCGCAGGCCGCTATCATCTTTACGTCTCGCTCGCCTGCCCGTGGGCGCACCGCACGCTCATCTTCCGCAAGCTGAAGAGGCTCGAGGGCGTGATCTCGGTCTCCGTCGTCGAGCCACTCCTCGGCAAGATGGGCTGGGAATTCGGCACCGGACCCGGGGCGACGCTCGACACCGTGAACGGCAAATCGCTGCTCAGCGAGATCTATCTCCTCGCCAATCCGCACTACTCCGGCCGCGTCACCGTGCCAGTGCTTTGGGACAAGGAGCGAGCCACCGTCGTTAACAATGAGTCCTCCGAAATCATCCGCATGCTGAATTCGGCATTCAATGCGTTCACCGACGTCGGCACCGACTATTACCCGGTCGAATTGCGCGCCGAGATCGACC
>JASHXX010000420.1 GCA_030043335.1 Xanthobacteraceae bacterium | reverse complement strand
GATACGGGTACGGTGCGTCGGGATAATCGACTTGCGCATACGCGCCGCCGGTGACACCGACCAGCGCCAATGCAGCAACTATTGCTGCTAACGTCTTCATTGTTCCGCCTCCTCCTGACTCGCTACCGCCGACGGATTCGTGCCGATCAGCGTCATCGGCATCTTATCCGATCGCCTCGCTATCCACCGCGATCTTGCGGAGCCTTCGTCGGCGGCGCATTTGACGTTAGACTTCGACAGCCGCGACTCGGCCGCAACCCGCCGGGACCGATGAGCCGACATAAGACGATGCGCCAATATCTCGACCTGATGGACCGCGTGCTCAGCGAGGGCGTGGAGAAGCGCGACCGCACCGGGGTCGGCACCCGCTCGATCTTCGGCCACCAGATGCGGTTTCCGCTGGCCGCCGGCTTTCCGCTCGTCACTACCAAGAAGCTGCACGTCAAATCGATCATCTACGAGCTGCTCTGGTTCCTGCGCGGCGATACCAACGTCGAATATCTCCATCAGCACGGCGTCACCATCTGGGACGAGTGGGCCGACGAGAACGGCAATCTCGGCCCGGTCTACGGCAAGCAATGGCGCTCCTGGCCGGCGCCGGACGGGCGCTCGATCGATCAGTTCGCCAATGTGCTGGCGGAGATCCGCCGCAACCCGGCCTCGCGCCGGCTGATCGTCACCGCCTGGAATCCGGCCGAGGTCGAGGCGATGGCGCTGCCGCCATGCCACTGCCTGTTCCAGTTCAACGTCGCCGACGGGGCGCTGTCGTGCCAGCTCTATCAGCGCTCGGCCGACGTGTTTCTCGGCGTGCCGTTCAACATCGCCTCCTACGCGCTCCTGACCATGGCGGTGGCGCAGGTGAGCGGGCTCAAGCCCGGCCTATTCATCCATTCGCTCGGCGACGCGCATCTTTACCTCAACCACCTCGAGCAGGCGCGGCTGCAATTGACCCGCAGCCCGCGGCCGCTGCCGCGGATGCGGCTAAATCCCGACGTCAAGGATCTGTTCGCGTTCCGCTATGAGGATTTCACCCTCGAAGGCTACGAGCCGCACCCGCACATCAAGGCCGCGATTGCGGTGTGATGGCTACTAAGCGGCCGCCTTTTCTTCGAAGAGCTTATATTGGTAGGGAATTACGAAGGACTTTCGCACGTTCTTGGTCTTGAAATCTTCAAACAAATCAAGTTGACGGGCCAGCCAGTGCTGCCTTGCGGCGCCGTCAGTGTAGAACTCATTTATTTCGACGTACCTTACGCACTTCCTTTTGCGTTCCAAAATGCGGAAGCGGGAGGGGTATTCGTCAGATGGGCTCGAAGGGAAATACGCGTCTTCCAGCGTTTGCCACTGCCGTCTGTCGATGGAAAAGCTGAATGTAGCATCACCCTCGAGTCGTTTTCCAGGCAAAACTTCAGTCAGATAGATCTTATTAAATAGCTTGTTGAAGATGTTGTACATCTTCGCGCCGCCAATAATAAAAATATCGTTTTGATCTCGTGCAATTGAGGCCACATCCGCGAAGTAAAGCGCACTCTCAAGATTCCCGGCCCACACAACTGCGGTCTCTGTTCGTTGCCAGAAATCGTTTGCGACGTTTTGATCAGCACTTCGCGATAGCACGATATTCACCCGGCTAGGCAACGGTCTTCCAATTGAAAGATGTGTCTTTCTCCCCATAATAATCGGATGCCCAATTGTAATTTTCTTGAATCGCTTCAAATCCGTTTTGAGGTGCCACGGCAACCGATTTTCGTTTCCAATTACGAATCCGGGCAAGCTGCGTGCGACGACATAGGAAATCGACGGTAGAGTAAATCGCACGGGTTGGGCCCAAATGATCAATAGCGCGGAGAATCTCTATCATAAGCTGCCAAGATTGCATTAATGGCGGCGGTTTGGCTGTGGAAGATTGTTTTCAAAGTACCTTTTGCATGCGACGGCGGCAGCACCATATATGTGCGCATTGTAACGACCGGGACGCCCCCCTATAAGGCGCGCAACACGCCGGGAGCGCCCGGCATCAGGAGAGATTCATGCCGTGGAGCAGCCAATCCGGCGGCGGCGGGCCCTGGGGCTCGGGGCCGCGGGGACCTTGGGGCTCGGGACCGCAGTCGCCCGGCGGGCCGCGGCCGCCCGACCTCGAAGAATTTCTGCGCCGGAGCCAGGACCGGCTGCGCAGCTTCCTGCCCGGCAATCTCGGCGGCCGCGGCATCGCCTTGATCGCGCTGATCGTCGTCGTGCTCTGGGGTTTTTCCGGCTTCTTCCGGGTCGAGCCCGACGAGCTCGGCGTGGTGCTGCGGTTCGGCAAGTTCACCCGCGAGGTGCAGCCCGGGCTCAACTATCACTTGCCCTATCCGATCGAGACCGTGCTGACGCCGCAGGCGCTGCGCGTCAACAAGCTCGACATCGGGATGCGCCCGGTCGACGATCTGCGCCGCAGCTCGAGCGTGCGCGACGTGCCGGAGGAAAGCCTGATGCTCACCGGCGACGAGAACATCGTCGACGTCTCGTTCTCGGTGTTGTGGAAGGTGAAGCCGAACGGCGTCGG
>JASHXX010000419.1 GCA_030043335.1 Xanthobacteraceae bacterium | reverse complement strand
TTTCGAGCCTCCCGAACTTTGACTGGCGACGTAAATCTGCACGTCGTTGGCTTTCGCGGCGGCCAAGAGTTTAATATGCGGTCGCTCTCCGGTCGCGGCCTTCATGTTGCCTTGGTAGATCTCGACTTTTGCCGAAAGGCCATTGTCGGATTTAGTGGCGAGGCAAACCCAGTTTTTCCGTGCCACCAGTTCTCGGGGCATAGTAAGCCTTCGCCCTACGATTTAGGCATTGTGCGGGTCGCGACGGTTGCTTTGCTCACCGTGACGAAGCTGTCCTTATTTTTGTCCTGTGGCGTTGTTACCGCCAGATTTTCCGGCCATGCCGTCACCTTACGAAGGTCACCGACGGTCTTTGCGGACAGCCCGATCCCTGGATCGACTACGACCCGCATCTGGGCAGGCAACCCACCCAAAGCTATGTGGAGGGCGGCACCGCTTTTGGGCTTGTATCGCATGAACTTACCTCCCTAACGACCCTTATAGACGCCGAGATTATGGCGCTTCAGCTATTCAAGTTAAATCTACTCCTTGGATTTTCCGGCAACCCGTCGTGATGGCCGCGGCAATCTTCTGTTCCTAATTGCCGCCCGTGGCGATAGTCTCACGGCGCGTCAAAAGTCTGGGGGACCACTATGCTAGATGAACGCACTGCGCCCTACGGCATCCTGCTGCTTCGCGTAGCCCTCGGGGCATTCTTCTGGGCGCACATCTATTTGAAGTTTTTCATCTATCCGGGTGGCTTCCACCAATGGTGGGATAATTTCGCCATCAACGGCTACTATTGGTTTGTGCCTTGGTACGCGGTGTCGGCCGAGGTCGGCGGCGCGTTTCTCCTCATACCGGGCATCTACGCGCGCTGGGCGAGCCTTTATGCCGTGCCCCTGATGATTGGGGCTACGCACTTCTGCCTGGTCCGCAAGGGCTTATGGTTCGCCGCGGGCGGAGCCGAGTTTCCCATTGCCTGGACCATCATGCTGCTTGCCCACGCAATGCTTGGGGATGGTGCTTTCGCCCTGAAGCTGTCGCCGCCGCTGTTGATGGCGGGCCGCAAACGCGTTGCCGCCTAAACGGCCCGCGCGCCGCGCGATAATGCCGACTGGCGGCGACAGGAGCGTGCTTGGGAGCAATGAGCCATCGACCATGGTCGGCATTCCCAAGCAGTGCGGCAAAACACGCGGCCGAATCGAAGCGCGGCCAGCACAACCAGTCAATCGAGCCGTCGCGGCCGACCAAAGCTGCCGTTTTGCAATCGCCGATAAGTGCGTAGTCTTCGATGCGCAACGTCATTGCGTTTGACTCGAATGCTTAAGCGTCGATCGCCTGCTCATACAATCGCTATGACCATAGCTAGTGTCATGGTTTAAGCTCTGTCATCCAACATGCTCTAACCTGCTTTTTGCCGACTGCGTTCTGTACCAAGGTGCCGTCGAGAGTCTATGCTTCTATGTTCTTAACGCTGGTCACGTCTTCTCATTGAGTACTGGCTGTAAGTCGTGACACGCCGCTCCGCCTCCTGACGCTCAGGCCGAAAAAATCTTCGAGCGCGCGAGTGGCTTTTTTCTCGATCCTCGCGACAGGCCGTTATCATTTATGGCGCGACAGCTCGGCCTCTCCTCTAGAAACTACGATCGCCCAAAATAAGCGCGGGGCAAACAGTTCATTCGCTTCCGATATGCGTACCTTTTTCGGCTACCGAACGTTTCATCACCAGAACGACGACCACCAGGGCAAGCATCGAAACGGCAAATAGCCAAAAACAGTCGAAATATGCCAGTGCTGATGACTGTTGTTCGCGCAGGTTCTCCAGCGCCTGCCACGCCAGCTGCTGCGCGGCAGCCGGATCTCCGGTCTGCTGCAGGAAACGAGCTTGCGCCTGTTCAAGGAAGGATTGTGCTGCCGGATTGAAAGGATCGAGGGACTCGCCTAGCCGCAGCGTATGGAACTGATCGCGCCTTTGTTGGAACGTCTGCGCCAGCGACGTTCCAACGCTGCCGCCCTCGTTGCGCAGAAGACTCAACAAGCCTACGGCCGCTCCACGCAACGCCATGGGCGTATAAAGATAGGCGGCGACGTTCGCCGGCGCAAAACATATCGACAGTCCTAAGACCAAGACGACCCGAGGCCAGACGACCTGGCTCGGACTGATAAAGAGGTTCATCTGCGACATCCAATAGTTGCTGATGGCCATCAGGAGCAATCCCGCGCCGATCAACCATCTCGCATCTGTTTTTCGGCCGAGCATGAGTCCAACGACCGGCATCGCAAGAACGGCAAAGAAGCCCGCCGGCGACATGACCAGCCCGGCGTTTAAGGCGTTGTAACCAAATAACGATTGAAGCAGGCCCGGCAAAGAAGTGCTGGCACCGTAGAGCACGGCGTAGGCGCAAAAGATGATGATGCAGCAGGCGCCGAAGTTGCGCTCGGCCAACGGTCGGAAATTGACCACTGGGTTGGGGCTGCGCAGCTCCCAAAAGATCAGCGCCACCAGACCGGCCGTAAAGAGGGCGGCCAATGTCTGCACGCGCCAGAACGGATCGCCTAGCCAATCCCACTGCTGGCCTTTACTGAGCATCACTTCCCAGCAGACCATGACGATGACCAAGAGCGACAGACCGATCGAGTCAAAATGGAACGGCCGACTCCTCAACTCATTGCGCTGTCTGGTCAGATAATCCGGGTCGCGGAGAAGGGCGTAACACCCGCCGAACGCCAGGAGACCAACCGGCACGTTGATCAAAAAGACCCAGCGCCACTCGTATTCGTCCGTCAACCAGCCGCCGAGGGTCGGGCCGACGACCGGCGCGAGTAGAGCTGCCAAGCCGAACAGCGTCATCGCTACGCCCTGCTTTTCCCGCGGAAAGGCGTCCAGCAGCACGGCCTGGCTGCTGGGCTGCAGACCGCCGCCCGCCAAGCCTTGGATGACGCGGAACAGGATCAGCTGACCGAGACTGCCGGCCATTCCGCACAGCCCGGAACTAAGGGTAAATATCGCTATCGACGCGAGGAAATAGTTGCGACGCCCCAGATGTGCGCTCAACCAGCCGGTGATCGGCAGGATGACGGCGTTGGCAGCGAGGTAGCTGGTGAGAACCCATTCACCATCATCGACCGTTGCCGACAGGCCACCGGCGATATAGCGCAGCGCTACCACCGCAATAGTCGTGTCCAGCACCTCCATGAAAGTCGGCACCACCACCACGGCGGCCAACAGCCACGGGTTCCCCGTAACGGAGGATCTTGAGGGTGAAAGTACCGTGTCCGTCATTTGCCCAAACCAACCGAACTCTGGGATTGAACGGCGGTTTGCGACTGAGGCGCCTGGGTTTGCAGAAACTTCCCAGCATCCGGACCGGTCGGCGGCTTGTTGAGGTAGACATACGGAACGACGGAAGTACCGATGAACAGCGGATTTTTGTTCGGGTCATAGCCTTCGAGTTCAATCCGGACCGGAAGCCGCTGTACCACCTTGACGAAGTTGCCGGTCGCGTTTTCCGGCGGGAGCACCGTCAGGGTCGATCCCGTGCCCATCGTGAAGCCGGAGACGCGCCCCTTGAATACGTGTCGGGCGCCGTACATGTCGACGTACAGAGCGACTGGCTGGCCGATGCGCAAATCACGCAGCTGCGTCTCTTTGAAATTGGCGTCGATCCAGATCTCGCTGAGCGATCGGATCGCCATCAGATTCTGCCCTACCTGCACATTATTGCCCGGATTGACATTCCGGCGCGTCACAACCCCGTCGATCTCAGCGACAATGTCACAGTAACGAAGGTTGAGTTCGGCCTGAATGAGATCGCGGTTGGCGGATTCGAGTTTCGCCTGCGCCTGCTTGACTGCTGGTGCACCTGCCGTCAGTCCGGCAAGCGTGCGGTCGATATCACCTTGATCCAGTTTCTCGAACTGCTCGACCATCTGCTTTGGTTGCTGTTCAAAAGAATGGACCACGCCCAGCTGTGCCGCCGTCTGAATTAGGGCTGCCTGCGCCTCTCTGACGGAAGAGAAAGTCTGGTCGAGATCGGGCGGCACCTCACCCAGATCTCCGCTTTCGGGCTGCGTCGCCAACCCCAAAGAGACACGGACTTGATGGACATCCGCCATCGCTTGGGTAACTTCCGCCTGCGCAACCGAGAGGGCGGCTTGCCGTCGATCGTATTCCTGCTGGCTTATGGTTTGGTCCGGCAGCAATTGCTTAGCCCGGTCGAAATCAAGTTGTGCCAACTTGAGTGTGGCCTTGTTTTTATCGAGAGCGGCAACGCGGGCATGCAGCTGGGCGATCCGATTATCGACATCCTCAATGGCGTTTTGCAATTGCCAGCGCTGGCTTCTGGCCTGTGCTTCAACGCCGCGCACCGCGGCCGTGGCCGCCTGAAGGTCTGCCTTCGCGACGTCAACAGCCGCTCTTTTCGTCGCGACTGCGTCCTCGAAAGGCTCCCTGTCCAACTGGGCGAGAAGATCTCCCTTGCGAACACGGTTGTTATCGTCGACCAAGACGCGGGCAACTTGCCCGCTTACGCGAGCAGCAACGAAGGTGACGTGGCCGTTCACGTAGGCGTCATCCGTCGAGACAGTGTCGAGGGTCAATTGGATCCAGGGGACCCCGTAGACCCAAATGGCTGCCAGGCCCAAAGCGGCCAGCACTCCGATGACGAGTCCTTGTTTCCATCGAGGCCGGCGATTGACCGGTGTAACTGGTGCTTTCGGCGCAGACTCGGTTGCGTGTTCAACCGAAACGCTTTCCGCAACTCTCGGTGCGGTATCGTCACGAATTGACTGGTCCTTACCCGCGTCTTGTTTCTCAAGCATAGAGGGCCATTGAATAGAAAGGCTTTTGAAGCCTGTTTCAATTTCGATATTCCCCCCAACACAGGGCAAACTCTATCGTCGTCCGCTTGACGTCGCGCCAACTAATTCAACGACATTTAGTTCCGCGTGCTCTTCGCAGATCAGCCGATGTGATAATGCATACCTTTATGCCGGATTGGCGCTCTGGCGATTTTTAAGGGCGTGTATTCATAAATTTCGAGCGCCGATGTCCGGTAATGGGATGGTCCGGCCGTGCTCCTGCCCCGCCAGTTCCACCTCTGCTTGCCGCCTCGTCCCCATCACAGGCGTCGCAAAGCCAGCATTTTCGAATTTATCTTCATCATCGTTACGGCTCAATCGTCGTCACCGACAAAGTCGAAGATGGTGAACTCCTTGCCGTTGCCGGTGCGCTCGAGCACCCCCGGATGGCGCAGCGTGCGCATGGTGTCGGAGTAGCCCGAAAGCCAATGCTCCGCCATGGACAGCCGGGAGAACTCATAGTCTTTCGAGTCGCCTTCGTAGCCTCTCGGGCGATAGATGAGGTGCACAAGGTTATAAGCGTGGCGTTTCGCGATCGAGGCCAGAAACTTGGCTTCCTCGCTTCGCTTGAACTCCTCCGGCAGCTGTTCCAGGAGCGCGGCGACGGAGTATTCCACCTTGTGCAGCTTCTTTACGAAATCGGTGAAGGCACGCGTTCGGCTCGAGTATTGGATCTCCTTCTGCCGCGTCGTGACTTCCGCCATGCTGCGCGGGAAATCGCCGCGAGCGCTCCAGAGATCGACCTGGAACACGAGTGCGTCCGGCAGCCGCTCCTCCGTGACGCGCGTGTTTGTCACAAGCCACTGGAACGGTGTGTTCGAGACCAGACCGCCGTCCCAATAATATTCGCCCTCGATCTCGATGGCGGGGAGGCCGGGCGGCAGCGCGCCGCTCGCCATCACATGCTCGGGCTCGATCACTTGCGTCCCGTTGTCGAAATACACGAGGTTGCCGCTTCGCACATTGACGGCGCCAAGGCTGAGACGTGTGTCCTTTTTGTCAGCGTTCACGCGGTCGAAGTCCACGAAGCGCTTGAGCGTGGCTTTGAGCCCGCGCGTGTCAAAGTAGCTCGTCGCCTCGATGGTGCCGGGCGGCTGAAACCACGGATTGGGAATGCGCGGTCTAAAGAAGCCCGGCACCCCTGCGCACGCAACCGTGGCGGCGTTCACCTGATTGGCGTACGCACGGGCAGCCTTGCCTTGTTCAAAGAGGCCGACGACGGCGGCGTGGAAGCCCATGGCAGGGGCGCTGATTTCCTCCCAGAACCCGCGCAGCTTGTCGACGCGTCTCTCGGGCGCATTGCCGGCGATGATCGCGGCGTTGATGGCACCGATCGAGATGCCGAGGACCCAGTCGGGATGAAGCCCGGTCTCGGCCAAGGCCTCATAGACGCCCGCTTGATAAGCGCCGAGCGCGCCGCCTCCTTGCAGCAGCAGCGCGATGCGGTCGAAGGGGAGCCCCACGCGCAGGTTCCGGCCCTTGCCCCTGCTCGCTGCGCGCGGTTTCGGGACGAGCGGTTTTCCCGCCAGGGGCGTGTCGGGTACGACTTGATCGCGCAACGCTATCGTCGGCATGCTCTCCTCCTCTTTACCGACAATGATTTCGGCCCAAGCGGGTGCGCCATATACGCGTCAGGCAGAGCGAGAGTGGCCTTACGCATTACAGCGAGTTTGAGCGCGGCCGTCTATATCTGTTCGCACCACTCCACTCAGGCTCATCCCGATCGACCCGCCGCTCCAACTCTCTGACCAAAATCGCCAAACGTTCGGACAGTGGCAGCGATTGTTGACGCTCATATAGGGCCTTGAGTTAGTCTCCGATGGCCCGCAGCACGAACGACCTTAGTTCTTGTTCCAAAGTTGACGACAAAGCGCGCGGTCTTCAATCCGAGCTCCCACGGGAGCAAACGCCGTCATTGGATGGGCAGTTCCCTTGCGGGCAATGACCCGATGTCGGAGCCACCCAAGGCCCGCCATCGGTTGGGTGAGCCACCTAAGGCCCGCCGTCGGTTGGGTGCATCAGGAACGGCGCGAGACTGAGAAGCGTTGGCGCGGCCAGGGCGCATTTCGCCGTTACCCGCAGAAAAGAACGGTGCCCTAGACACGTTTTTTCGGCTGGATGATCATGCGTCAGGTGGAGCTAGCGCCATCATGGACCTCGGGGGTTGGCTGCGGAGCCTTGGCCTCGAAAGGTACGAGGGGGCCTTCCGCGTGAACGAGATAGACGAGACGGTCCTGCCGAGCCTGACGCAAGAGGACCTGAAGGAAATCGGCGTTGGGCCTGTTGGTCATCGCCGGATACTCCTCGATGCGCTAGGAAGCCTCTAATCGGCGCGAGGTCGGCCGAGCTTTAGGTCCGGTTTTGGGGCGAAGCAGACATCGAAGGGCTGCGGCCCTTGACCGCCCATGTAGCGAATGACCCCAAGGCGAGATTCCAAAGAGGCTCCACTAGGTTTGCAACTACGCCGCAACAGCACTAGAGGATGGCCCGGGTGAAAAACGGATGCACTCAAGTGTTGGTGGCCCTAAGACGAGTACGTTTCACACAACATGAAGGCGGGCGTGGCCCCTCTCAGGATAAAGCGCTCACTCGCAAGGAGGACACCATGCGATCTTATCCAAAAGTCGTGAGCGCAGCACTCGCGTTGGGCATCGTTTTGTTTTCGTTTGCCTCCAGCGCTCTGGTCTCGCCGAAAGAGGAGGTGGCGGCGGCGACTTCAGCATGGGGGCAGGCTCTCGGCGAAGACGATCCCGAAAAGGTGTTGCCGTTCTATTCGGACGATGCCGTGCTCTGGGGCACGCTGTCGCCGACCGTGCGCTCCGACCGGGCAGCGCTCCGAGACTATTTTGTGACGGCCTTTAAGGTTCTGCCCGGCCTCAAGGTCGTCTTTGGCGATCAGCTTATCCGCGTGTACGGCAATACGGCGGTCAATACCGGCTATTACACGTTCTCGTACGTCAAGGACGGCGAGACGAAGAGCTTGCCCGCGCGCTACAGCTTCACCTACGTCAAGAACGGCGAGCGTTGGCTGATCGTTGACCACCACTCCTCAGCCATGCCATCGACCCCGAGATAGCTTTCCTGGTTGTCGACTTCCGCCGCGATCAGTGAGGGTGTCAATCCTGACGCATCGACGAGCGGTCGACTAAACTGGTCGATGCCGCCTTTTGATGCTGTGGACGGCTCCTCCACCGGCACGTGAGTGCCATGGATGTGATGGCCTTGGGGGCTCGCTTGGTGCCGGTTTTAGATTCGCCAACGTTGCAGTAAAGCGGTACCGTTAGCCGTCACCGGCGAGGTGCTACCCGCAGGCCCCGGTGGCTGGAGAGACCAGTCGCGCTCCCGCCCGTGGGACATAGGAGCGCCCTTTTGCTCCAGAATCTGAGTGAACGCATTCGTCTTTGTTACGAGCGCGCGGCGGAAGCTCGCGAGCACGCGGAAGCTATATCCGATCCCGAAACAAAGATCCATTTCTTCAAAATGGAGGAAAGCTGGTCGCTGCTCGCGCGTAGTTATGAACTCGGCGAACGATTAGACGATTCTGTGCGAGCGATGCCGGCTCCGCAAGTAGCCGCGGCTGTTGAGATCGGAGACCCGCTGACCATTCTCAATGCCACGCCCTTTCTTTTAACCCGCTGCACTTCCGATCTGCGCTATGCCTTCGTCAGTGAAGCGTGTGCGGCAATGCTCGGTCGTTCTTCTAACGAGATTGTCGGTAGGCCGATTGTCGAGGTCATCGGGCAAAAAGCGTTCAACACGATCCTTCCGCACATCCAAAGGGTTTTGCTGGGCCATCGGGTGGAACACGAAGCTGTCGTGGACTATGCCGGGGTTGGTCCACGCACGATGCATTTCACGTATTCGCCTGACGAAGACGCTTCTGGAAATGTCCGTGGCTGGGTGGCCTCGATCATTGACGTGACCGAGAAGCGGCAAGCGGAGGCCCGGATCGCCTCCGACCTTGGCGCAATGGCACTGCTGAGAGACGTCGGCGAGCAATGCCTCGTTCCGCGCGCTACCGTTGAGGAATGTTTGTACAAGATATTGGACGCAGCGATTACGCTCGCCGGCGCCGACAAAGGCAATCTGCAGTTACTGGATACCACAACCGGGACGTTACGGATTGTGGCGCAACGGGGGTTTAATGCCCCGTTTCTAACATTCTTTGCCAGCGTGCGTGAGGATGATTCTGCCTGCGGTAAGGCACTCAAAGCGAGCAGCCGAGTAATCGTCGATGATGTGCTGACCAGTGAGGCTTTTGTTGAGAAGTCCTCGCAGAAAGTTCTTCTGGACGAAGGTGTGCTGGCAGTAACGTCCACGCCTCTTGTGAGCAGCGAGGGTAACGTCGTTGGCATGGTCTCTACACATTTCGGCAAGCGACACTTTCCGAACGAGCGGGAACTTCACTTTTTGGATTTGTTGGCTCGCCAAGCCGCTGATTATTTGGAACGGCGACAAGCTCAAGAGACCGAGAAACTGCTGATGCGCGAAGTGCAGCACCGCAGCAACAACTTACTCGCAGTGATTCAATCCATCGCGCACCATACATTCTCGGGTCGTGTTCCGCTTGAAGCCGCGAGGGAAGCTTTCGAAGGACGGCTTATGGCTTTGGCGCGTGCCAACAAGCATATTACGAGTACCGATGGCACTGCTCGGTTAGACGACCTCGTCGACCTACATCTGGAACCGTTTGCGGCCCGCATCGTTGTCGACGGGCCGAGCATAGTGCTTAACGCCAAGCAGGCCCAAGATATCTCGCTCCTACTGCATGAGCTATGCACCAATGCGGTGAAGTATGGCGCTCTCTCCAATCAAGACGGCAAAATACGGATTGCATGGTCATTGACACTGGACGGAGCCGGCCGGGCGTTGAAAATCCGATGGCAAGAGCGCAACGGCCCACCAGTCGCGGTCCCTCTACGGGCGGGCTTTGGCACGTTGTTACTCAAAGCGACGTTCCGCGACGCAGAACTCAACTACGACCCGGATGGCGTGAGCTGCGAAGTCGAATTGCCATTTGATCCATTAAGCTAGGA
>JASHXX010000418.1 GCA_030043335.1 Xanthobacteraceae bacterium | reverse complement strand
CGTCCCGGTGTTTCTCGACGATCTCGGCGAGTTCCGCACCACGCGCTTTGCCATCGCCGACGCGCTGCGTTTTCACCGCGGCAAGCCGGTGTCGCGCCACCTCGAGGTCGAGACCTATACCTGGGACATGCTGCCGGACAGTTTGAAATCGGGCGACATCGTCGACTATATCTGCCGCGAGCTCAACTGGGTCCGGGGCCAGCTCGTCAACGGAGATTTGTCATGAAGGTTGGATTTATCGGCATCGGCCGCATGGGCGAGGTGATGACCCGCCGGCTCCTCGACGCCGGGCACGAGGTCGGCGTCTATAACCGCACGGCGGCGAAGCTGAAACCGCTTACCGACGCCGGCGCCAAGCCGATGGCCTCGATCAAGGACGCGGCGCAATTCGGCGACGCCGTCTTCACCATGCTCGGCGACGATGCCGCCGTGCTGGCGGTCGTAGGGCAGGTCGGAGGGCTGAAGGAAACGCTGCCGGCTGGCGGCATCCATATCTGCGCCGGCACCCACAGCGTCGTCGCCGTCGAGAAGCTCAAGGCCATCCACCGCGACGCCGGGCAGGTCCTGATCACATCGCCGATGTTCGGGCGCCCGGAAGTCGTCGCCGCCGGCCAGGCCGGGATCGTCGTCGGCGGTCCGGCGCAGGAGGTCGCGCGCTGCCGGCCGCTGTTTGCCGCGATCGCGCCGCGCGTGGTCGAAGCCGGCGCCGATCCGGCGAGCGCCGCGGTGATCAAGATCGCCAACAATTTCGTGCTCGGCTGCGCCATCGAGGCGCTCGGCGAAGGCTTTTCGCTGGTGCGCAAATACGGCATCGCGCCGGAGATCTTCAACCGCGTGCTCACCGAGGGGCTGTTCGCCTGCGGCGCCTACAAGATCTACGGCACGATGATCGCCGAGGAGCGCTATTTGCCGGCCGGGCAGAGCGTCAAGAACGGATTGAAGGACGCGAACCTCGCGCTCGCCGCCGGCGAGGCCAAGGGCGTGCCGCTGCCGAGCGGCAATGTCTGGCGCGACCGCCTCGTCGGCGCGCTGGCCCACGGCGAAGCCGACCACGATTGGGCGGTGATGGCGCACGACCAGGCCCGCGCCAGCGGCCTTGCCTGACCTACGCCATGCGCTAATGCTCGTCTGCCGCCGCGCTTCGGCGAACGCCCGCCGCGCGCCGCAAAAAATCGTGAGGAAACGTCGATGAAATACAACCGCCCGCAAGCGACCGCGTCCTGGGGCACGATGGCCAAGGACTGGGAGAAGGGCATCGATTACGATCGCCTGCACAAGGAGCGCGTGAAGCGGGCGCAGGCGGCGATCCGCCACGCCGGGCTCGGCGCCGTGCTCGCCTTCAACTTCGACAATATCCGCTACATCACCGGCACCCATATCGGCGAATGGGCGCGCGACAAGTTCATGCGCTACGCGCTCTGCCCCGTACAAGGCGAGCCGATGCTGTGGGATCCCGCGCCGCCGGCGAAACGCATCTCCTCGCCCTGGATCGCCGACAATGTCGCGGCGCCGATCTCGACCATGCAGGGCGGCCTGCCGCTGCAGCTCAATATCCAGTGCGACTTCGCCCGGCAGATCAAAAAGGTCCTCGTCAAGCTCGGCATCGACAAGGAGCCGATCGGCATCGATCTGATGGAATTGCCGATGCTGCGGGCGCTGGAGAAGGAAGGGATCGAAGTGGTCGACGGTCAGCAGGCGATGCTCGACGCCCGCGAGGTCAAGACCGCCGACGAGATCGAGCTCCTGAAAATGGCCTGCGCCATGGTCGACGCCACCTATGTCGACATCGCCCGCGCCATCCGCCCCGGCACCCGCGAGAACGAGCTCGTCGCCATCGCCCATGACCGGTTGTTCCGGATGGGCTCGGAGCGGGTCGAGTGCGTCAATTCGGTCTCAGGCCAGCGCGGCCGGCCGCATTCGCACACCTTTTCCGACCGCATCATCCAGCCGGGCGACATGGTGTTCCTCGACATCATGCATTCGTTCAACGGCTACCGTACCTGCTACTACCGCACTTTCATCTGCGGCGAGCCGAACAAGCACCAGATCGACGCCTACGAGACCGCCTCGAAATGGATCTCCGCCTCGATCGACATGATCCGCCCCGGCATCACCCCCGACCAGGTGGCGCAGGTGTGGCCGGACGCGCAGGAATTCGGCTACCGCGACGAGGCCGAAGCTTTCCTCCTGCAATACGGCCACGGCGTCGGCCTCTCGCTCTGGGAGCGGCCGATCATCTCGAAGCGCTACACCGGGCAGAACACGCCGCTCAAGGAAGGCATGGTGTTTGCGCTCGAGACCTGGAAAGGCGCCGAGGACGGCTCCGGCGCCGCGCGCATCGAGGAGGAAGTCGTCGTCACCAAGGACGGCTGCCAGATCATCACCAATTTCCCCTCGCACAAGCTGATCTCCTGCGGGCTGCCCGGCTGCGACGTGTTTTAGTTTGTCGTCCTTCCCGCGCGAGGCGGGGAGGGGCCGCCCGAACGGCGGTTAGCGGGCGCTTAGCTTTTTGAAATTGGCGCGGCTACACTGATCGACTGATGGATTTCGAGTCACTAGGCGAAATTTCTCAAATCGAGACCTTCGCCTCCGGGTCTAGAATCGGCGAAATTGCGCGGTTGCGGCGAATTTACGGACGCGGCCGTTGGCGCAAACGCAAATGTGTGGCTCGCGTGCGGCTTGCCGATGGCTCGATCCGCCTTGCTGAAGCACACTGGTATGAAGCCGCCGAGATCGGACGCAGAGAATTCAAAATTAAGCACCTGCTTTGAAGATCGAATAATGGGCAAGACGCACGCAAGCAAGTCTTCGGTCAAACAGCTCGTCGTATGTGTCGCCAACAGCGGCTATGCCAGCGTCGCTGGAGCGGCGAAAAATTTACGTTGCGCTGCGCGATACCGGCGCCGAGCGGCATGACCTGCTGCGGATCATCGACGAGTCCGGAGAGGACTATCTTTATCCGAAAAAGTTCTTTCGCTCGATAGCTTTGCCGCAGGCAGTCAGGAGGGCGATCTTGGCTGCTGCGTAGGGCTGGGACGGGCCGCATCCTTCGAGGCTCGCTGACGCTCGCACCTCAGGATGACGGATCGTCGGCTTGTTTACGTCGACGCATCGACCAGGAACAACGCGGCCGCGATCAGCACCGTCAACGCCATCGCCGAACAGACGAGCCACGGCATGGTGCGGCGCAGCGCAAACCCCGCGAGCCCGACGACCAGCGCGACGGCGGCGAGGAACTGGGCGAGCAGGACCAGACCTTTTGCTGTGACCATGCCTCTATGTGGGATGGCGCACGCCGATCGGCGAGGCGCCCTCGCGCTTTGTCGCAGGAACCGAATCGCACGCGCAGCGGACGCGCTGGTTGCTTTTCTTCCCCTGCACGCAGTGCGGGGGAGGGGGACCATGCGGAGCATGGTGGAGGGGGCGCACGGCGGAGAGGTTATCCTCAGGCGATGATACAAGCTTCACTGCCGAGCGCCCCTTCCACCACTCCTTCCGGGGTGGTCCCCTACCCCGCTTCGCGGGGAAGGAAGAAGCGCGCGGCGCTGCGAGAACCTTCCAGCCGCTTTCCCGCTTGGCCGGCCAGGATGAAGGGATCGGCGCGGATTTCATATATATGTGAGGGGAGCCGGCTCGGCCGGTCGCGCCGGAGAACGCCAATCTTGTCGCACACCCCGGTCACCATCCTCACCGGCTTCCTCGGCAGCGGCAAGACGACGCTGCTCAATCGCGCGCTGCGCGATCCGGCAATGGCGAACACCGTGGTAGTGATCAACGAATTCGGCGAGGTCGGCCTCGATCACGTGCTCGCCGCGCAGTCGGACGACACCATCATGGTGCTGGAGAATGGCTGCCTGTGCTGCACCGTGTTCGGCGATCTCGTCACCACCTTGAACAACCTCTATCACGCCCGCGAGGACGGCAAGATTCCTCGCTTCGACCACGTCGTGATCGAGACCTCGGGGCTGGCCGATCCCGCCCCGCTGATCCAGGCCTTCCTCTCCGACCCGACGCTCGCCGGGCTTTATCGCATCGGCGCCGTGGTCGCGACGCTCGATGCCGTCAACGGCCCGGCGACGCTCGATGAGCACATCGAATCGGTGCGGCAGATCGCGCTCGCCGACACCATTCTCATCACTAAGCTCGATCTGGTCGAGGCGGCGAGGGCGAAGGCCGCCGAAGCGGCGCTCGCCGCGCAGTCGGACGACACCATCATGGTGCTGGAGAATGGCTGCCTGTGCTG
>JASHXX010000417.1 GCA_030043335.1 Xanthobacteraceae bacterium | reverse complement strand
ACGGCGATGACGCGTGCGGTCGAAGCCCTTCTCGTCTGTCGCGATAAGATGCGTGCGCGGGGCGTGCGGAGGGCGCGGCTGATTGCCACCGAGGCCTGCCGCGCCGCCGAGAACGGCGAAGAGTTCCGCGCGCGGGTTGCCACGGAGGCGGGCCTCGAGCTTGAGATCATCGATTCGGCGACGGAGGCGCGGCTGGCGGCAGCCGGCTGCACCGAGCTCTTCGACCCCGCCGCCGCCGGCGTCATCTTGTTCGATATCGGCGGCGGGTCGTCGGAACTGGTCCGGCTTGGCCGGCCGAACGGGGTGCGCCGCGGGCCGCCGAGGCCCGACATCCACGGTTGGGTTTCGCTGCCCTTCGGGGTGGTGACGCTAGCCGAGCGTTACGGCGGTACAGTGGTGCCGCGCCACGTCTACGAGGCGATGGTGCAAGAGGTCGCGACCTTCGTTGACCAGTTCGCGGCGGCGCATCGGGGCGATCTCGACGGTTTTCACATGCTCGGCACCTCCGGTACAGTGACCACGATCGCCGGCGTGTTCCTGAACCTCAAGCGCTACGACCGCCGCCGCGTCGATGGCTGCTGGCTGTCCGACGCCGAGGTATCGCGCGTGGTTTCGCAGCTCATGGCAATGAGCTTCGACGAACGCGCCGCCAATCCGTGCATCGGGTCGGAGCGCGCCGACCTCGTGCTCGCGGGCTGCGCCATCCTCGACGCCATTCGCCGCGCTTTCCCCTGCACGCGCCTGCGCGTCGCCGACCGCGGCCTGCGCGAGGGCGTGCTGGTCGAGATGATGCGCGCCGACGGTGTGTGGGGCGAAGCCTGACGGGCCGTTCCGGTCATGGCGAGGCTCAGAGGCGACAAACGCCGCACGCCGTCCTCCCGCGCCTGGCTTGAGCGCCAGATCAGCGATCCGTATGTGGCGCGCGCTAGGCGCGAAGGCTTCCGCTCTCGCGCCGCTTACAAGCTCGCGGAGATCGACGACAGATATCGCTTGCTCAAGCCGGGGGCGCGGGTTGTCGATCTCGGCGCCGCGCCCGGCGGCTGGAGCGATGTTGCCGCACGACGCGTTGGCGCGCACGGACGCGTGGTCGCAATCGACATTCTCGACATGAAGCCGATCCCTGGCGTCGCGTTCCACAAGCTCGATTTTCTTGACGCCTCGGCGCCGGAACAACTCAAGGCGACGCTCGGCGGCAAGGCCGATATCGTGCTCTCCGACACGGCGGCCAACGCGACCGGCCACCGGCAGACCGACCATTTGCGGATCATGGCGCTCGCCGAGGCGGCGGCGTATTTTGCGCGCGAGGTGCTAAACGACGGCGGCAGCTTTCTCTGCAAGGTGCTGCAGGGCGGCACCGAAGCGGCGTTGCTCGCCGGGCTCAAGCGCGACTTCAAGAGCGTCAAGCACGTCAAGCCGCCGGCAAGCCGCAGCGATTCGGCCGAGTTCTATCTGCTCGCCCGCGGCTTTCGCCGCCCCGAGAGGACCTCGTCCTAAGTCTCCTTGTCTCCAGCTCCGCCGCGCGTACCGCGCCCGATCAACTCGACGCCGGCGTCTGGCCGCAGGCGTGCAAAGATCAGGCCGGCGGAGGCCGAGAGGATGCTGACGGCGAGAAACGCTGGCGGAAAATCTGCCGCACCCATCGTTTGCGAATGCTTGAGCTGCAACGTGATCTCGACGATGAGCGCGCCGATCGCGACTCCCGTCGACAACGATAATTGCTGGGCGGCTGAGACCATCGCCGTCGCTTTGCTCAACTGCCGCGGCTCGAGCTCGGCATAGGCGATGGTGTTGATGCTGGTGAATTGCAGCGACCGGAAAAAGCCGCCGCTGAGCAGGATTGCCACCATCGCCGCGAACGGCATGCCGGGCACGAACAAGGCGCACGCGGCGAGAAAGGCGCTGCTGATGAAGCTGTTGTAGACCAGGACCGCCCGGTAACCGAAGCGTCGGAGCACGCTCGCGGCGGCCGCCTTCATGAAGATCGCGCCGAGCGCGCCGGTGAAGGTGATGAGACCCGAGTGAAACGGCGTCAGCCCGAAGCCGAGCTGCAGCAGGAGCGGCAACAGGAACGGCAAGGCGCCGATGCCGAGCCTGAACAGGAATCCGCCGAGGATGCTGGCGCGGAACGTCGGCAGTTTGAACAGCGACAGGTCGAGGATCGGCGCAGCTGCGCGCCTGGCGTGGACGATATAGGCCGCCGACGAGACCGCGCCGACGCCGATGAGCGCGGCGACCACGCCGACCGGCAAGAAGGCAAGCCCCATGACCGAGAGCCCAAAGGCGAGCCCTCCGACGCCAAGCCCGGAGAGGATGAAGCCGGCAAAGTCGAACGGGTCCGGCCGTTCGGCGTGCACGTCGGGAATATAGAGCGTCGCCAACGCAATGCCGGCAAGCCCGATCGGCACATTGATGATGAAGATCCAGTGCCAGGACGCGTATGTGGTGATGAAGCCGCCGAGCGGCGGACCACTGATCGGGCCAAGGAGCGCGGTCATGGTCACGAGCGCCATGGCGTTGACCAGAAGCCGCTTGTCAATGCTGCGCAACAGGATGAGGCGGCCGACTGGCGTCATCATCGCTCCGCCCATGCCCTGAACGATCCGCGCCAGCACGAATTCCGTCAGCGAATGCGAGACCGCGCAGCCGATCGAGCCGAGCATGAACACGCCGATGGCGATCCGGAATATTTTGCGCGCCCCGTACCGGTCCGCGACCCAGCCGCTCGCCGGGATGAAGATGGCGAGCGCGAGGAGGTACGAGGTGACCGCGAGCTTGAGCGCCAGCGGGTTGGTGCCGATCGCCTGCGCGATCGCCGGCAGCGACGTCGAAATCACCGTCGAATCCATGTTCTCCATGAACAACGCGACCGCGACGATGATCGGGACGATGCGATCGTAGGGCCGAAGCGGCGTGCTGGCGTGCATCGGCCACTATTGGCTCGCGGACGGACCGGCTTTGAGCCGGCGCAAGCCTTCGGCAGGCTGCGGAAACGCCCGATCAATCTGCAGTGCCTTGCGGAAATCGGCAATGGCGCCGGCGGTGTCGCCGAGCTGCTCGCGGATCAGGCCGCGCGTCGAAAACGCACTCGCTGAGTGCGCATTGAGCTCGATCGCGCGATCGGCGTCGGCTTGCGCTTCGACGTTGTCGCCGGCGAGGTAATGCGCCCAGGCGCGATTGTAGAAGGCAAGCGAGGAAGTCGGCGAGAGCTCGATCGCCCGCGTGTAGTCGGCGAGCGCACCGTCAAGCTCGAGCCGGTCGCGCTTGGCGTTGCCGTGGTTGATATAGGCCTCCGCCGAGCGCGGATCGAGCTTGATGGCCTGGTCGAGATCGGCGATGGCGCGCTCGCCGTCGCCCTTGGCGAGCCAGGCGCTGCCACGGCTGTTGTAAGCCGCAGCGGTCGGATTGAGCTTGATCGCCTGGTCGAAATCGGCCACCGCGCGATCAAGATCGCCCTTGCGGCGCCAGGCAATGCCGCGGTTGTAGAAAGCGGCGGCGTAGTTGGGATCGGCGCGCAGTGCGTCGTCGTAGTCGGCAATGGCGCGGTCGCGCTCGCCCTCGTCATCGAAGGCGTTGCCGCGATTGTTGTAGGCGATGGCGAATTTGGGATTGAGCCTGATCGCCTGATCGTAATCGGCGATGGCGCGATCGAAGTCGCGCTTGCGATAGAACGCATAGCCGCGCTCATTGTATGCGCCGGCATGCTGCGGATTGAGGCGGATTGCCTCGCTCTGATCGGCGATGGCGCGGTCGAAATCGCCGTCGCGGCGGTAGGCGATGCCGCGATCGTAATAGATGCCGGCGTTCCTGGGCTCGATGCGGATGCCCTCGCTGTAGTCGGCAATAGCGGCGTTGCGATCGCCTTTGTCGTCATGGGCGTTGCCGCGATTGTTGTAGGCGTCGGCGCTGCCCGGATCGAAGCGGATCGCAGCGTCGAAATCGGCGATGGCGCGGTCAAAGTCGCGCTTCTGATAGGCCACGAGGCCGCGATTGTCGTAGGCCAGCGCGAATTGGGGCGACAGCTGGATGGCGCGGTCGAAATCGGCGACGGCGCGGACCAGATCGCCTTTCGCGCGCCAGGCGTCGCCGCGATTGTTGTAGGCGGCGGCGAAATTGGCGTCGAGGCGGATGGCCTGATTGTAGTCGGCAATGGCGCGGTCGAAGTCGCCCTGCTCGAACCAGACGATGCCGCGATTGTTGAACGCCGGAGCGTTCTTCGGGTCGAGCCTGATCGCCTGATCGTAGTCGGCGACCGCACGGTCGAGGTCGCCCTTGCGGCGAAAGGCGAGGCCGCGATTGAAGTAGGCGGCGGGGTAGCTCGGCGACAACAGGATCGCCTCGCTGTAGTCGGCGATGGCGC
>JASHXX010000046.1 GCA_030043335.1 Xanthobacteraceae bacterium | reverse complement strand
TGAACGCTCTTGCGATCGCCGGGTCCAATCAACCCCGTCACGTAAAGCGGGCACATCCGTCGCCGTGCCTTGTGCCCTAACCTGTCCAGGAACGGCTTCAACCATTGTGCAAGCTCGACTTCCCAACCCGATAATGTGCTCCTCATGGTCGGCCCTCCAAAAGCCGACCACCCATGAGTCACAGAAAAAATGATTTGGGAATCCCGTGCCGCTAAAAATCTGCCAAAGTAGTGCTAGGCCGTGGACTTCATAGATTTTCCGCGTCCGCCCCGAAGGCTGACATGCAGCAGAAATGTTGGAATATCCCGGCTGGTTGCCACAACCGCCAACGACGAAGGCTCACACCAACGTCGTCGCAAATCCCCAGCTCAGAAACTTCGCCAAGCGGCCTGTCCGGCGCCCGGCCCCACGATCGCGTTGGGATTATTGTCGTGCGCTACGTTTTTCCTCGTAGCGCACTAGCTGGCGATCTAATAGCTCATCGCGTTTGGCGTTTATTGAGCCGGTGATTCGCCGTAATATCCGGCGCTACCATCACCAGTGCCGAAGAAGAATTGGGCATTAGTATCGATGACAGGCGAGGGCACAAATTTCATAGTTGCCAGTGCAGGAACCGCCTCAAATTGACTGACGTCGGCATTGACCCGTGCTTTTGGGGCTGTCGCATTGGAGGAGGACGATTCGGCGGCCAGCAGCCCTATGACAGCAGCCGCCGCCACGGCTCCAATCACAACCGCCCGACGCAATATGCGACGCGGACCAACGGTTTTGGCGTCTAAGCTCATCGTGCTCATGGCTCACTCCGTGTTTGGAACGTGTAACGAACGCTAACTTCGTCCCGCAGCGCGGGATGTGACGCGCAACACGAGTTTATGCTTTTGGATCACGGATCGATTTGCGCGGCTGGTACTCCGGAGGAATCGAGTCCCGGCCCGCCTGCTGGTGATGAAGAGTCTTACGGCCAGATGCTAAGGGGGAATGGCGTCTGAAGTTCCCGGCCGCCGTCAAACGCGCCGAAGGGCGAACAGCTCCAGTTCGCTCTCCTTGCCCCGGAGCGCGACGACCCCGAGGCTCTGCGCGTTCACTCCGGCCGGCAGCGGCACCAGATCGAGCGCCGCGGCCGAGGCGATCACGTCGCTGGCCAAAGTCCGGCAGGCGCCTTCGATGCGCGCGGCGGTGTTCATGGTGTCGCCCAGCATCACGATCTCGCGCTTGAGATCGCCCATTTCGCCAACGACGAGAGGGCCGGCATGCAGCGCCGCCCGCAGCTTCGGTTCGGCGCCGAATTCGGCGAGGTAGTGCTTGCCCTTGGCGGCGAGCGCATCCTCGATCGCGAACACGCATTCGACGCAGCCTGCATTGCGCGCGCCGCGCCGGACCGGCCAGGTCACGATGACCTCATCGCCGATATAGCGATAGATCTCGCCGCCGGACTCCAGCACCGGGTCGGCGAGGTCCCAGAACACCTCGTTGAGGAACCGATGGAACCGCTCATCGCCGAGCCTTTCGGCAAGCTCGGTCGAACCGCGCAGGTCCATGAACAGAACGATGCGCTGTTCCGGCCGCGGCCGCCGATACCGGCCGCTGATCAATGATGCGGCGACCCGCGGGTCCAGCAGGCGCATCACGACGAGGCCGAAATTCATCGCGAACGCGAACGCAAACGACAGCGCCAAGGTGGAATTGGTGGTCAGGCGGGTGGGATGCAGGATCGGGTCCCACGACCATCGCAGCAGTGCGACCAAAGCGTGCAACACGAGGAAGAACACGACGCCGTATGCCGCCGTGCGCAGGAGCAGCAATCGTCCGATCGGCCACCGCCGCAGCGCCGCGCCCCATCGGCCCTGCAGCAAAATCTCCAAGCTCGCGATCGCAAGCGCGATCAGCACGCCGGCGAGGGCGCCGGTCGCAATATCTCCGCCGTTCGATGATGAGAGAGCGCCGCCGAACACGGCCGAAACCGCCGCGATTATCGCAGTTCTTCGCGCCCAAAGGCGGCCCCTTGCGCGCAATCGAAGCTCCATGCGGCGCGTCGGCCGCGGTCGCGCCTACCGTCAACCCGCGGCGCGCACCTGCTCGCGCGCCGGCAACGCGTAATCCTTCAACTGCTCGCGCAGTGTTCGTCCCTGCGCGATCCGCGGCCTGTGCACCTGCCAAGAAGCCGCCGCCGATTGTTGAGGCGGAAACACTATCAACTTCAGCGCCGCGTTGTCATGTCGCTCCAAAAGGACGGCGATGATCTAAGCGGCCGCGAGGCCCATGAGACTACGGGCCTCGGCGGGGCTTGCGACCGCGCGGCCGGCGTCGCGCGCGTAGCGGGCGAGCATCTCGATCAGCGCGCCGTTCGAGCCGACCTTGCTGCCGTCGGGCAGATAGAAGGTGTCTTCGAGGCCGCTGCGCAGATGGCCGCCGAGCTCGGCGGCGCGCCGATGCAGCGGCCAGATCTCGGCGCGGCCGATGGCGGTGACCTGCCACGGCGCGCCGGCGATGGTCAGCTTCTTCAGGATCGGCAGCAGATCCGGATCAGCCGGCATGCCGGAAGCGACCCCCATGACGAAATTGTATTTCGGCCGGCCCTTGAACATGCCGTTCTGCGCATACATGCCGACGCAGCGCACGATGCCGACGTCGAAGCATTCGAATTCCGGCTGGGTGTGGGTCTCGGCCATGACGTCGAGATAGGCCTTGACCTTGTCGGGGGCGTTGT
>JASHXX010000416.1 GCA_030043335.1 Xanthobacteraceae bacterium | reverse complement strand
CCCCCCCGGCGCCACGGCCTATTTCGGCGGCAACGAGCAATCGATGTTTGACAAATACAGCGACCAGATCTTCTACGGAACGATGCTGCTCGGCACCGTGACCTCGCTGTTCGCTGCAGCCTGGAAATTCATGTCGAAGAATCAGCAGCAGCCCGAGAATACGCCGCTGATATGCGGCTTTTCGGCTTGGCGGATCGCATCGCCAAGGCGGACGGCGAGGCCGACCTGGCGGAGGTGGAACGGGATATCGACGACATCCTCAAGGGGGAATTGCAAAAGCAGACGGCCGGCGGCGGAGATCCGGCACAGACCGCGGCGTTCGGGCTGGCGACGCATCGCCTCGAACATCTGGTCGTGCAGCGCCGGGCGGCGCTCGCGGGCAAGATCGGCGTCGGCGCCTGAAGCCGGCTCGAGGCAAGGAAGCCACATCGCGGGCAACCGATGTTGACCGGAAAAAAGTTCCGACAAATGCGGGAGCGGCTCAGCGATCCGCTGTTGACCGCGCTGACGGTCATGCTCGCCGTGCTGATGTTCGTGACCGCGCCGTTGCAGGCCGCGGGCATCGTCGCCGCCCACCATTTCAGCATCGTCTTTGCGTTCGTGCTGCTCGCCGCAGTCTTCGTCGTATCGGGCAGCTTCACGGCGGTCGCGGCCATTCTGGTCGCCATCGCGCTCGCGGTCGTCACCACGGTGCTGCGGATACGGCACCCTTCGGTCGTCGATATCTATCTCGACGCGGCGGCCTGGCTGATCGCCGGCCTGACGCTCGCGATCGTGGTCGCACGCGCCGTATTCGCGCCCGGCCAAGTGACGTTCCATCGTGTCATCGGCGCGGTCCTGCTCTATCTCACGATCGGGCTGATCTTCACGGCGCTGTCCTGTTTCGTCGCGCTTCTGGTGCCCAATGCGTTCACCGGTCTCGGCCCGCTTCACGACAATCTCGCCGTCGCCGGCAACTTGATCTACTTCAGCTTCGTGACCCTGACCTCGGTCGGCTATGGCGATATCGTGCCTTTGCATCCGGTCGCGCGCGGCCTCGCCAATGTCGAGGCCATCATCGGCCAGCTCTATCCGGCGACGTTGCTGGCGCGGCTGGTCACGCTGCATATCGCCCATCGCGGCGATCGCTAGCGGCTCAGCTGTCGCGCTGCGCCATTCGGGGCTGAGCAAGCCTCAGGCGCGACGGTTAGCGCCGCGGGCTTCATGGCGGCCCGGCGCAACGACCCGCAGCGCCAGCGGGTGGATGCGAAAATGCAGGGGCGCGTCCATAATAGTGACCTCGCCGTCGACCGAGACATTGACCCGCGGGGTTCCGGGCTCGATCGATATCTCCTTCACCTCGAGAACGTTCAGCGCCTCCTCGGTCTCGCGCCCGAAGAAGGTCCACGCCGCGATGCGCGCGACATTGCGGTGCTCGGCGTGCGGCGCCGTGCACACCCACAGCAGCCCGGAATCGAGCTTCGATCGCGTGCCGATCTCCGAGCCTGCGGTTTGGTAGCGGTTGTTGCCGACGAACAGGAACGGCGTCACGCGCTCCAGCGCTTCGCTCCGGTCCATGTGCACCTTGAGACGCAGCCGCAGATAACGCCGCACCATCGCGCGCAACGCCAGCACGAACGCCACCCGTTTGACGTGGCCGTGCCGCTCCTGGTCTTCGCGGATGCGCACGAAATGCGGGTAGAAGCCCAGGCCGGAATTGTTGACGAACACCCGGCCGTTGACTTCACCGACGTCGACGCTGTTGACTTCCCCGGTGAAGACGTTGCGAACAGCGGCTTCGAGATGGCGCGGGACGCCGGCATCCTTGGCAAAATGATTGAGCGTGCCCATCGGCAGCACGCCAAGGGCGACATTGGTGCCGGTGAGGACGCCGGCGACCGCATTGACGGTGCCGTCGCCGCCGCCTGCGACCACCGGCCGACGGCCTTCGCCGAGCGCACGGGCGGCCAATTGCGAAATGTTGTCGCCCTTGCGGGTGACGATGACTTGCGCCGGCACGCCGAGCTCGGCCGAAATGCGCGCAATGTGTGCCTTCGCCTCCTCGACATGGATGGAATGGCCGTTGAGGATCAAGGCTGGTTTGAGCGGTTGGTCCGGCTGATGCGAGGTCATGGCGGCGCCTCCCAACGGGCGTCGATTGATGCACGCGGCGAGGCGGTGGGGAAGCCCTTTAGGCAGACATAAGGGAGATGAGCATGTCGTTTTATGCGGTACCCAAGAGCATTTGGCTGATCAGTTTTCTGCTCTTTGCCGGCCTTGCGGCCGTGCCGGCGAACGCCGCCGATGAGCCGGACCTGATCTTCAAGCGCTCGACGGTGTTCAAGCTGCTCACGCCGAACGACAAGCTCGCGACCTACGGCATCGACGATCCCGAGGTCGATGGCGTTGCCTGCCACTTCACCGCGCCCGAGCGCGGCGGCGTCAAGGGCTGGCTCGGCGTCGCCGAGGAAGTCTCCGACATTTCGCTGTCCTGCCGGCAGATCGGGCCGATCCGCTTCAAGGCCAAATTCGCGCAGGGCGACGACGTGTTCCGCAAGCGCCGCTCGATGTTCTTCAAGAAGATGCAGATCGTGCGGGGCTGCGACACCAAGCGTAACGTGCTAGTCTACATGGTCTATTCCGACCGCCTGATCGAAGGCTCGCCGAAGAATTCGACTTCGTCGGTGCCGATCATGCCGTGGGGACAGAACGATCAGATACAGAAGTGCGCTGACTTCGTCGAAAAATAGCGGCCGAGCAGCCGCGGGGAACATGGCTGGTGTTAATCATTGATTTTCCATGACCGCCCATTCGGGCTTCGGACCCGCGACGATCCGCGGCGCGCAGGATTAGGTTTCAATAAGGCGCAAGCCGGGAGGAAATCATGATCGGCAATATCCAGTCCCTGGACGTGCAAATCCCGAAGGACATCATCCAATATTGGGGATGGTTCCTGGCGTTCGGCGTCGGCCTGATGCTGCTCGGCATCGCGGCGGTGGTGCGCTCGGTCACGGCCACCATCGTCTCGATGCTGTTCTTCGGCTGGCTGTTGGTGCTGGCCTGCGGCATCGAAATCGCCCAGGCGATCGTCGTCGGGCATTGGGCCGGCTTTTTCCATCACTTGCTGGCGGCGATTCTGTTCGGCGTCACCGGCGTCCTGATCGTTTCGCGACCGCTGCTTGGCGCCGAGGTCGCGACCATGGTGATGGCGGTATTCTTCATGATCGGCGGGCTGTTTCAGCTCATCGGCTCGGTGTGGGTGGCGCTGCCCGGCTGGGGGTGGCAGGCGGCGGACGGCCTGATCACGTTCGTGCTGGGCATACTCGTCCTCGCGCAGTGGCCGGCCTCAGGACTGTGGGTCATCGGCCTCTTCATCGGCATCGATCTGATCTTCTACGGCGCGGCGTGGATCGCGCTTGCGCTCGGCCTGCGCGGGAGCGCATGAGGCTCGGTCTGCGCGGGAGCGCATGAGGCGCGGGCGCGCTCCCCGCTGCAGCAGAAAAGGCTGGCACGGCAATTGCTTCCCGCACCGCAACAGCGATCCGGCCGGCCGCGCGCCGGCGCAAGCGGTAAAATGGGAAGGGGCCGATGCTTGATCGTGCCTGGGCGACGGCGCACGCCGTCGCGTCGGCGGCGGCTGCTCTTGGCGTCGCCGGCGTCTGTTATCTCGGACTGGTTGGCGCCTGCAGCGGCCGCGATCTCGGGCAGTGGGACCCGAACGATCCGGTGACGCAATGGTTCGCCGCCCTGATGCAGCCGAACAATCCGAAGGAGTCGTGCTGCGGCGAGGCCGACGCCTATTGGGCCGACGAGGTCCATGTCGAGCCCGACGGCCGCGGCGGCCAGATCGTCGTCGCCGTCATCACCGACGCTCGCGATGACGGACCGCTGCGGCGCATCCACGAGGATGTCGGCACCCGCTACGTCGTGCCGCCAAACAAGATCACCAGGAAGGACGGCAACCCGACCGGGCACGTCATCATCTTCCTCGGCACCAATCAGTGGCACGGCGAGGACAGAACGCGCGACGTCGTCTGCTACGTCATGAATAGCGGGGTGTGAGTCGTTGGCGGTCGGTCCGGTCGATAAAAGCGAAAGAGCCGTGGCAGCAGGCTTGCGTCGACTTTTTGCTCCACGCTGACGTCGAGCAAAGCCCGGCTCCGCAGCGGGTCTCCGACTGCGTTGCGCCCTCGGGCAGTCCTCGGCTTCTTGCGGTCATCCGCACAGGCTGCTAGTGCCGAGGCATTGCTGCAGCCAATTCGACAAGAAAAGGGTGACTGCCATGCCGATCTTTATGGATCGCCACGACATGCGCGACCTTACGGCGGAGAAACATCGCCGAAGCGCATCGCAAGGACCTCGAAATCCAGGACAAGTACGGGGTCAAATATCTGACCTATTGGTTTGATGCCAAGCGCGGCGCCGGGTTCTGCCTGGTTGACGCGCCGGATGCCGCGACCGCGGCGAAGGTTCATCGTGAGGCGCACGGCCAAATCGCCTCCGAAATTATTCCGGTCGACCTCTCCGCGGTTGAGGCGTTCCTCGGCCGCATCACCGACCCGCATCGGTCCCCGTCGCCAAGTGGACGCCGGGCTGCGCGCGGTGTTGGTGACCGATCTGGTCGGCTCGACCGAGTTGACGGCGCGGCTCGGCGACGCCGCGGCTCTGGAACTGGTGCGGGCGCATGACGCGCTGGTGCGGCGGGCGCTCGCCGCGCATGGCGGGCGCGAGGTGAAGCACACCGGCGACGGGATCATGGCCGCTCTCGACGGCGTGCCAAATGCGGTGCGCGCCGCCGCCGACATCCAGCGGCGTTTCGCCGCGTACAACGCTGAGGCGGCAGAGAGCCTGCAGGTGCGGATCGGCATTCACGCCGGCGAGCCGGTGGCGGACCACAACGACCTGTTCGGTGCGACGGTGCAATTGGCCTTTCGCCTGTGCAGCGAAGCCGAAGCCGGCGCAATCGTCGTCTCGGACCTGGTGCGCGACCTCAACGAGGAGGATGCGTCTGGTTTTGTCGCGCTCGGCGAGCGGCAATTGAAAGGGTTTGCCGACAAGAGGCCGGTGTTCCGCTTCGAGTGGCGCAAATAGACCGCGACGCTGCCGGGTTCCTCGCGCGGCGGCGACCTCTATCCGCGTGCGCGAGGCCGCGCCGGATAGGGGTGGCGCCTAGCTCGCCTCGCGCAGCTTCACCGCGCCTTCGAGGTCGACCGAGACCAGCTGCGACACGCCGCGCTCGGCCATGGTGACGCCGTAGAGGCGATTCATCCGCGCCATGGTGATCGGATTATGCGTGATGATGACGAAGCGGGTATCGGTCGAGCGCGTCATCTCGTCGAGCAGGTCGCAGAAGCGCTCGACATTATAATCGTCGAGCGGCGCGTCGACCTCGTCGAGGACGCAGATCGGCGCCGGATTGGTGAGGAACACGGCGAAGATCAAAGCCAGCGCCGTGAGCGCCTGCTCGCCGCCCGACAACAGCGACAGCGTCGCGGTCTTCTTGCCCGGCGGCTTCGCCATGATCTCGAGGCCGGCTTCCAGCGGATCCTCGCTCTCGATCAGCTGCAATTCGGCATTGCCGCCGCCGAACAGCTGGGCGAACAGCTTCTTGAAGTTGTCGTTGACCACAGCGAACGAGGCGAGCAGGCGCTCGCGCGCCTCGTGATTGAGGCTGTGAATCCCCTGCCGCAGCCGCCGGATCGCCTCGACCAGGTCGTCGCGCTCGCTGACGAGCTTGTCGTGCTGCGCTTCGACCTCGCGCAGCTCCTGCTCGGCGAGGAGATTGACCGAGCCGAGCCGCTCGCGCTCGCGTCGGATGCGATCGAGCGTCGCCTCGACCTCGGCGATCTGCGGCGGCTCGGCGCCGGCCTTGAGCTCGGCGAGCGCCGCGGCGCCGTTGGGCTCGACGTCGAGC
>JASHXX010000415.1 GCA_030043335.1 Xanthobacteraceae bacterium | reverse complement strand
GCATCTGATGGCTGCGATGACGGATTACCCCTCACCCGGCTTCGCGCCTGGCGGCGCTCAGCCGCCCTCTCCCACAAGGGGAGAGGGGAAACGGACTAGCGCTGATGTCTGAGACATCGTTCGACATCATGGTTATCGGCTCGGGCCCCGGCGGCTATGTCTGCGCCATTCGCGCCGCGCATTTTACCTTCTCCCCTCGTGGGAGAGGGGGCTCCGAGCGCAGCGAGGAGCCGGGTGAGGGGCATGCGTCAAAATCCGCTCAGGCATCCGACGGATGCGATGACGGATTACCCCTCACCCGGCTTCGCGCCTGGCGGCGCTCAGCCGCCCTCTCCCACAAGGGGAGAGGGGAAATGGACTAACGGTGATGGCTGAGACATCGTTCGATATCATCATTATCGGCTCGGGCCCCGGCGGCTATGTCTGCGCCATTCGCGCCGCGCAGCTCGGCTTTAGGACCGCGATCATCGAGCGCGACTATCTGGGCGGCATCTGCCTGAATTGGGGTTGCATTCCGACCAAGGCGCTGCTGCGCTCGGCGGAGATTTTTCACTATCTGCAGCACGCCAACGACTATGGGCTTTCGGCCGGCACCGTCAGCTACGATCCGGCCGCGGTGGTGAAGCGCTCGCGCGTCGTCGCCAAGAGGCTCAATGACGGCGTCGGCTTCCTGATGACGAAGAACAAGGTCGCCGTGATCTGGGGCGAGGCCTCAATCGATGCTCCGGGCAAGATCACGGTCAAAGCCGGCAAGAGTGAAGCGCCGAAAGGGGCGCTCGGTCCGAGCGCGTACCAGGCCAAGCACATCATCGTCGCGACCGGCGCACGGCCGCGCGTTCTTCCCGGCCTCGAGCCGGACAAGAAGCTCATTTGGACCTATTTCGAAGCGATGGTGCCGGACCGCGTGCCGAAATCGCTCTTGGTCGTCGGCTCCGGCGCGATCGGCATCGAGTTCGCCTCGTTCTACCGCACGCTCGGCGCCGAGGTGACCGTGGTCGAGGTGCTGCCGCAGATCCTGCCGGCGGAAGACACCGAAATCGCCGCCTTCGCCCGCAAGAGTTTCGAGAAGCAGGGCATCAAGATCTTTACCGGCGTCAAGGTGACGAAGCTCGACAAGAAGGCGGACGGCGTCACCGCGACCATCGATGACGGCGAGGGCGCAACGCAGACGCTTTCCGCCGAGCGCGTCATTTCCGCGGTCGGTGTCGTCGGCAACATCGAAAACCTCGGCCTGGAGAAGCTTGGCGTGAAGACCGAGCGCGGCGCGATCGTCATCGACGGCGCCTGCAGGACCAACGTGCCCGGCCTCTATGCCATCGGCGACGTCGCCGGGCCGCCGCTTCTTGCTCACAAGGCCGAGCACGAGGGCGTCATCTGCGTCGAAGCGATCAAGGGGCTTGATCCGCACCCGATCGACAAACGCCTCATTCCGGGCTGCACCTATTGCTCGCCGCAGATCGCCTCGGTGGGTTTAACCGAGCAGGCGGCCAAGGAGCAGAAGCTTAACATCCGCGTCGGCCGCTTTCCGTTCATCGGCAATGGCAAGGCGATCGCGCTCGGCGAAGATCAGGGTCTGGTGAAGGTGATCTTCGACAAGGAGACCGGGCAGCTCCTGGGCGCGCACATGGTCGGTGCCGAAGTCACCGAGCTCATTCAGGGCTACGTGGTCGCGATGAATCTCGAGACCACGGAAGCCGAATTGATGCACACCGTGTTCCCGCATCCGACCTTGTCGGAGATGATGGGGGAGGCGGTGCTCGACGCTTACGGACGGGCGCTGAATATTTGAAGTCGGGGCAGACACGGCGCGCCGTAAAGTGCTGCGGCATTCGGAAAAATCGAATGCGCGCTTGCCCACGCCCAGCGATGTTTGGCCGCGTCCGGAATAACGTCAGACCAAACCGGCCAGCGGCTTGACGTCCGCGCTGCCGGGGAAAACATTCTGCGCCAGCGCCCGTTCGTCGGCGCGCAGATGATCCCGCAACAGCCCCTTGAGCACGGCACGCAGGTCGGTCGTCGCCTTGAGATCGCGATTCTCGTGCAGGTCGGCGGCCTTCAGGCCTGGCCAATCCGCGATGACGCGCCCGCCCCTGAGCGTGCCGCCGGCGAGCAGCGCGACGGTCGCGGTGCCATGGTCGGTGCCTTCGGTGCCGTTGATGCGCGCGGTGCGGCCAAATTCGGTGACCAGCGCTACCACGGTCTCACGCCATGCCGGGCCCATATTGGTCTCGATGGCCGCGATCGCGCCGTCAAGCGCGCCGAGCAATCGCGACAGCAGACCGTTGGCGATGCCCTCATTGTAATGCGTGTCCCAGCCGTCGAGCGCCAGCGCGCCGACGCGCGGCCCATCCGGCTGGGCCAGGAATTTCGCTGCCGCGCCGGCGACCTCGGCGAAATAGGCGCGCACCTGCGCCGGACCTGGTGCCGCCCCGCCCGGTTTCTGCTCCATGTCGCCGGCGCGCTGAAGCTCGGTAAGCCGCGCGTGCTCCTCGAACACGGCGGCGAATTTCGCGTCGGAATGCCGGTAGAGGTCGAGCAGACGCATCGCCGTGTCCTCGCTTGCCGGCAGGATGCGCTGCGGCGCCCATGGCAAGACCGGCGCCGGGCCGCGCACGACGAGCGGCGTCACCGGGCCGACGGCGAGGGCCTTGCTGCCGCTCGGATTGACGCGCCCGCCGGGCGCCAAGCCGGCGAGCGCGCGATTGAGCCAGCCGCTCTCGCTCACCGTCGGCTTGGTCAGGCCGCTTTCGAGGACATCCTGGCCGTCGAAATGCGAGCGCTCGCGATAGGGCGTGGCGCAGGCATG
>JASHXX010000414.1 GCA_030043335.1 Xanthobacteraceae bacterium | reverse complement strand
TTTGTGCGCTGCAGCGAGAATCCTAGGCCGGCTTATCCGGCTTATGCCGTCGCTTTGTCGAGGCCGTAGAGCGAATGCAGGGTACGAACCGCGAGTTCGGTAAAGGCGGCGTCAATCAACAGCGAGAACTTGATCTCCGAGGTGGTGATGGCGCGGATATTGATGGCGCGCTCGGCGAGCGCGCGAAACGCCTTCGCGGCGACGCCCGCATGGCTGCGCATGCCGATGCCGATGACCGAGACCTTAGCGACGTCGGTCGCGCCGTCGAGCCGGGCATACCCGATCGCCGGTTTCGCCGCGACGAGGACGTCGAGCGCGCGCTGATAGTCCGCCGCCGGCACGGTGAAGGTGAGGTCGGTGGTCTTGCCGTCGGCCGACACGTTCTGCACGATCATGTCGACATTGATGTTGGCCTCGGCGAGCGGACCGAAGATCGCCGCGGCCACGCCGGGTTTGTCCTCGACCTGGCGGACCGAGATTTGCGCCTCATCGCGCGAGAAGGCGATGCCGGTGACCACTTGCTGTTCCACGATCTCCCCCTCGTCGCAAATGAGAGTTCCGGGCGGATTGCCGCGCGGATCGATGTCCTCGGGCCGGTCGAAGCTCGAGCGCACGAAGATGCGCACATTATGCACCATGCCGAGTTCGACCGAGCGTACCTGCATGACCTTGGCGCCGAGCGAGGCGAGCTCGAGCATCTCCTCGAAGGCGATCTTGTCGAGCCTCTGCGCCCGCGGCACGACGCGCGGATCCGAAGTGTAGACGCCGTCGACATCGGTGTAGATGTCGCAGCGATCGGCACGGATCGCGGCCGCGATGGCGACTGCCGAGGTGTCCGACCCACCGCGCCCGAGCGTGGTGATCCGCCCGGTCTGCTGATACACGCCCTGGAAGCCGGCGATGACCGCGACCTCCTGGCGCTCGGCAAAGCGCCGGATCAGCTCGCTGCCATTGACCTCGAGGATGCGGGCAGAGGTGTGCGCGTCCGAGGTCAGGATCGGCAACTGCCAGCCGAGCCACGAGCGCGCGTTGACGTCCATGTCCTGCAGGACGATCGCCAAGAGGCCGGCGGTGACCTGTTCGCCAGTTGCGACCACCGCGTCGTATTCGCGCGCGTCGAAAATCTGCCGGTTGCTAAGCGCGGCGGCGCACCAGCCGATGAGCTGATCGGTCGCGCCCGACATCGCCGAGACCACGACGGCGACCTGATGGCCGGCATCGACCTCGCGCCTGACATGGCGCGCCACATTGCGGATGTGGTCGATGTCGGCGACCGACGTTCCGCCGAACTTCATGACGAGACGGGCCATGACGGTCGTGGCGCTCTTTCATGAACAAGCGCGAGCCGTAGGGCCGCGCGAAAAGGCGCGTATAGATACCGACGCGGTGTGAGAGCTGCAACCTGAGCCGGCTGCGACCGTCCGTTTGCCGGATGGGCGCAGCAGGCCGATCGCAAAAGCGCAGATTTAAGGCCGCAGATTTATCGGTGGCAGCCTAGCCAGTCAGTGGTGGAGGATCGCGCCGTCCCCGCCCCCTAGCGCGAATCGCTTGTGCCGATTCCTGCCAGCACGCCGCGGCCCCCATCATGCAAGACCAGAACGCTATCCACATGAGAGCAGGCATGACCTTCTCCATCGTGGATTGAGCCAATAAGACAACGCTTAGGGCTCTCCTAGGGTTCCGTCATGTCGAGCGAGGCACGCCGCCAAGCGCGCGCAAAGAAAACGGCAGGCAGGAAGGCTGATGCGCCCGCGGCGCGCCGTCAGTACGGCAATCCCACGTAGTTCTCGGCGAACATGGTCGCCGCGGCGTCGGAGTGGAACAGATAGTCAAGCTCGGCGAGTTGAATTTTTTGATCGAACGGGTTTTCCGAAATCCGGTGCAGGAGCGTCGTCATCCACCACGAAAAACGCTCCGCCTTCCACACCCGCGCCAGCGCGCGTTCGGAATAGTGTTCAAGCCCAGCGTCCGATTTCTCGGCGTAGTGCTCGATCAGCGCCTGCGACAGGTAGCCCACGTCGCTTGCTGCAAGGTTGAGGCCCTTGGCCCCGGTCGGCGGTACGATGTGCGCGGCGTCACCGGCGAGGAACAGCCGGCCGAAGCGCATTGGCTCGGCGACGAAGCTGCGCAGCGGCGCAATGCTCTTCTCGATCGAAGGGCCGGTGACGAGGCCGGCCCGAGCCTCCTCGTCGAGTCGCGGCCTGAGCTCCTCCCAGAACCGGTCGTCGGGCCACGCGTCAACGTCTTCGGCAAGGCTGCACTGGAGATAGTAGCGGCTGCGCGTCGGCGAACGCATCGAGCAGAGCGCGAAACCGAGCGGGTGGCGCACGTAGATCAGCTCTTCCGAAACCGGCGGGGTCTCGGAGAGGATGCCGAGCCAGCCCAGCGGATAGACTCGCTCATGCGTAGTAAGCGCGTGCGCCGGTACGCTCCTTCGGCTGACGCCGTGAAAGCCGTCACAGCCGGCGATGAAGTCGCAGACGATCTCCTGGGCCTTGCCGTCGGCCCGATAGGTCACGCGGGGCTTGTCGGTGAACACATCGTGCAGCGCGACGTCCAGCGCAGCGTAGACGGTCGGCGCTCCGGCGGCCGCTCGGCCGTCCATCAGGTCCCTGGTGATCTCCGTTTGCCCGTAGACCATGACGGTCTTGCCGGCCCTCTCCTTGAAGGA
>JASHXX010000413.1 GCA_030043335.1 Xanthobacteraceae bacterium | reverse complement strand
AGCAGCACCGCTGCGGCGATCAGGAGGTTGATCCGGCCAAGCGGCGCCGCGAGCGCGATGGTCATGGTCGGACCGAGGAGCGCGCCGGCGGTGCCGCCGGCGCCGATGAAGCCGAACAAGCGCTTGCCCTGTTCGGCGGTGAAGAGGTCGGCCATGAACGACCAGAACACCGCGACCGCGAACAGGTTGAAGACGCTGACCCAGACGAAGAACACGCGCGCCAGAACTACCGGAGCGACGTCAAACGTCAGGAGGAGCCAGAACAGGAGGAGATTGGCGACGAGGAAGTGATAGACGATGGGGACGAAGCGGGCGCGCGGCAGCTTCGCCACCAGCTCGCCGTAGAGCGGCTGCGCGACGACGAGCGTCAAGAAGGTGGCGGTAAACAGCCAGGGCAGGTTCTTCACCCCGCCGGCGATGCCCATCTGGTCGCGCAGCGGCCGCAGCACGTAATAGCCGGCGAGCAGCGTGAAGAAATATGCAAACGACCACAGCGCGGCGGCGCGCTCCTGCGGCGTCGCCGGCACCGCCCAGGCGAGCGCGCGCCGCAGCGCGGCGGCGATTGCGGTCATGGCGTCAGCGACAGCTTCTGCCTGAGCTCGGCTGCGCTCACCGCCTGGCCGTAGCCCGGCGCGCCGCGCTGGAAGCGGCTGGCGTCAGCGAGTTTGCCAACCACCACCGGATCGAAGCCGGCGTCACGAACCAGCTCGGCGGCGACCTTCACCGCTTCGGGATCGTCGCCGGCGATCGGCACCGCGAGCTTGGGATCGGGACGGTTCGCCTCGCGGGCGAAGATCGCATAGTTGAGCGTGTTGAAGGCGCGCACCAGCCGCACGCCGGGCAGATATCTCTGCGAAACAATGCCGATGCCGTCGCGCTCGACTTCCGCGGCCAGCGCCTCGCCGTCGCGCTGGGCGACGGCGTTGCAGGCATCGAGCATGATCTTGTCCTTGAGCGAGACGCCGTACTCCTGCCCGATCTGCGGCACCGCCGCATAGGGCACCGCCAGGAACAGCACTTCGCCGACCTCGACCGCCTGCTGCACGGTGCCGGCTTGGGCGTTGGCGCCAAGGCCGGCGACGAGGTCGGCGAGCTCCTCGGGATGGCGCGAGGAGAACAGCACCTCGTGGCCGTTCTTCACCCACAGGCCGCCGATGGTGCCGCCAATGTGACCCGAACCAATGACGCCGAGGCGCGATTTGGCGTTGCCTTGCGCCTTGGCCCGTACCGGAAGGAGCGCCGCGCTCAGCAACAGCGCGCCGCCGGCGCTCAGCAAGGCGCGGCGCAGGCCGCTCACCGGATCCTGCTTGGGCATCACCATCTCCTCACGTTTCATTCGCCATCGTCTGATCGCGATGCGTGTCGCATGATGTGTGCCGCATTATGTACATCCCGACGGGCCAATGCGACAGGGTCCGCGCCGGAGGCGCCGCCGCCGGGAGTTTTCGCAGAAGCGACCAAATCGCCCCGGAAGTTTCGGTTTGCGGCCGCGGAGCCGCGCCGGCCGGCGGCGAACCGCTAAGGTGTCGCGCCCTGCTCCATCGCGAGTTCGGCGTTGAGGCTTGCAACGTCGCGGAATATCGAGGCGACGGCGAGCACGCGGCCATTGCGTTTGTAGCGGACGAGACAGTCCTTCGCAGCAATGCTGCCGTCGATAGCGATCTCGTCCCATTGCTCGGCGTGGCCGACATAGTTGATCGGCACGTCGTAATGTTGGCTCCAGAAGAACGGCACGGCGTCGAACCGCTCGCTGAGTCCAAGCATATTGGCGGCGGCGACCTGGCCCTGGCGCTCGGCAACGACCCAATGCTCGACGCGGATCGCTTCGCTGGAATGCGGATCGGGCCAGCGCGCAATATCGCCGGCGGCGTAGACTGAAGGCGCGCTGGTCTGCAGCGAGGCATCGACCGTCACGCCGCGGTCGATCTTGAGGCCCGCCTGCTCGGCGAGCGCGAGCCGCGGCCGCACGCCGATGCCGACGACGACGAGATCGGCCTCGAGCACGGCGCCGCCCTTGAGCGTTGCGCGCCGACCGTCAATCGCGGCGACGGTTTCGCCGAGATGAAAGACGACGCCATGCTCCTCGTGCAGCGCGCGAATGAAGTCGCCGAACTCCCGCCCGAGCACGCGCTCCATCGGCCGCGCTTCCGGTGCCACGACGTGGACCTCGAGTTCGCGGGCGCGCAGCGCTGCCGCGGCCTCAAGCCCGATGAAGCTTGCGCCGATGACGAGCGCCCGCTTGTCGTTCCTCGCGACATCGATAATCGCGCGGCAATCGGCGAGCGAGCGCAGCATATGGACGTGCGGCTCATTGGCGCCGGGAATGGCGAGCCGCACCGGCTCGGCGCCGGTCGCAAGCAACAGCCGGTCATAGGGCACGCTCGGGGCACCGGCGATGTTGACTTCGCGCGCCTTGACGTCGATGCCGATGACTTCGGTGTCAAGACGCAGCGCGATCGCATTCTCGGAATAAAACGCATCGGGCTTGAGCGGCAGCCAATCCTCTGGCGCACTGCCGGCCAGATAATCCTTGGACAGATTGGGCCGGTCGACCGGTGGCGCGCCGTCATTGCTCAGCATCACGATGCTGCCGCGATACTCGCGCCGGCGCAGCATCTCGGCGGCGGCAAAGCCCGCGGCGCCGCCGCCGACGATGACGATCTTGCCGGGCGCATCCGGGGGCGCGGTTTTGCCGCGCGGCCTTGGCTGCTCGCGCTTCTCGCCGACAAAGACGCGGCCGTCGCGCTCCTCGACCTTCCAGCACGCGAGCGGGCTCAAGGCCGGCGCCCGCAACGCCTCGCCGGTGCGCAGGTCGAAGCAGGCGTGATGCCAGGGGCAGCGCACGGTCTCGCCGGCGACGATGCCGTCGGCGAGCGGGCCGTGATAGTGGCTGCAATGAGCCGCGACGGCGAATATTTGGCCGCCGCGGCGGATCAGCAGCACCTCCTCGTCGCCGACATGGCCGACGAGCTTGCCGTCGGTGAAGTCGGCGAGCGCGACGCCCTTGGTCAGGTCCGGGCCCGCGGACGTCGTTTGCTCCTGCGCCATCACCGTGTTCCTCGTTCAGCCGGCCATGCCGAGAAATTGCCGGCGCAGCTGCGGATCGTCGCGGAAGCATCCTAGCATGCGGCTGGTGACGAGGCTGGCATCGGGCTTGTGCACGCCGCGCGTCGTCATGCAATGGTGGAGCGCCTTGACGACGACGCCGACGCCGCGCGGCTTGAGCACGGCGTCGATCGTGTCGGCGATCTGGGCGGTCAGCTTCTCCTGGATCTGCAGGCGCCTGGCGTAGATCTCGACCACGCGGGCAAGCTTGCTGATGCCGACGACGCGGCCGCACGGCACGTAGGCGACGCAAGCGTGGCCTATGATCGGCGCCATATGGTGCTCGCAATGGCTCTCGAAGCGAATATCGCGCAGCACCACCATCTCGTCGTAGCCCTGGATCTCCGCGAAGGCTTTGTGCAGGACCGCGGCTGGGTCCTCGGCGGAGCCGGCGAAGTATTCCTCGAGCGCACGCGTCACGCGCGCCGGCGTTTCCCAAAGACCTTCGCGATCGGGGTCGTCGCCGGCCCAGCGAATGAGGGTCCGCACCGCGGCCTCGGCCTCGGACCGCTCCGGCCGCCGCGGTTCGGGGTGGAGCGCCGACCGCTCCAGCGCCCGCACATTCGCAGTCATCGTCATGCTCTCCTCCCCGGCGACCCGAACGGGCCCGGGCGTTGCCGACCCTCGACAGAGCATTAGACGAGAGCAGGCGGGAAAGGTTCCGGCCGCGCGGCGCTTAAATGCGCAGCGCCTGCTCGGCGTGGATGTAAGGCAGCCGCAGCGCGTCGGCGACGGCGCGGCAGGTGACGCGGCCGGCGTGGACGTTGAGACCGTCGCGCAAGTGCTCGTCTTCGCTCAGCGCCCGCCGCCAGCCCTTGTCGGCGAGCGCGAGCACGAACGAGGTGGTGACGTTGCTCAACGCGAAGGTCGAGGTGCGCGCCACCGCGCCCGGCATGTTGGTGACGCAGTAGTGCACCACCTCGTCGACGATGTAGGTCGGGTGCGAATGGGTGGTCGGCCGCGAGGTCTCGGCGCAGCCGCCCTGGTCGATGGCGACGTCGACGATCACCGCGCCGGGCTTCATCGCCTTGACCGTC
>JASHXX010000412.1 GCA_030043335.1 Xanthobacteraceae bacterium | reverse complement strand
GTGCCCGAAATAGGCACGGTCGCGGTCGTCCACGAGTGCAAAGATGCTGCGGCTGACCGATACCCGCGGCTCGCGCGTATGACCGGCCGCCCTCCACGCCTCACGGAATATCCTGATTGCTCCGCCTGCTGGACGTGGAACGGACGCCCGCTCTCGTCATTTTTGAGTGTTGAACTCTGCAGATTCATCCCGAGTTTGGCCGCCCAGCCTGCCGTGGCATTCGAGCCGGCGCCCCACCAGATTCGATCGCGCAGGCCCTCCGAGTAAGGCTCAACGCGCAGGAGGCCCGGAGGGTAGGGAAACATCGGTCGCGGGTTCGGGCGCGCGAAGCCCTCGCCACGCAGCACCTCGAGCAATACCTCAGTGTGGCGTCTAGCCATGTCGGCATCGGTCATCCCCTCAGGCGGCGCGTAACCGAAGTAGCGCCATCCATCGATCACTTGCTCGGGGGAACCGCGGCTGATGCCCAGTTCCAGGCGTCCGCCGGCGATGATGTCGGCCGCACCAGCGTCCTCTGCCATGTACAGAGGGTTCTCGTACCGCATATCGATGACCGCTGTGCCAATCTCAATCCGCTTAGTCTTCGCGCCGACAGCAGCCAGCAGCGGGAAGGGGGAGCCGAGTTGGCGGGCGAAGTGATGCACGCGGAAGTAAGCCCCGTCCGCGCCGAGTTCCTCGGCGGCAACGGCCAAGTCGATGGATTGCAGGAGAGCGTCGGAAGCCGATCGCGTCTGCGACTGCGGCGAAGGAGACCAATGACCAAATGACAGGAATCCGATCTTTTTCATGGACTTGGACATGCGTCGTTGGGGATGCGTTCGGTTCTCGCTCTTCTAACCTGAAGAATTTGAGCCGGAAGTCGTGTTCGCGAGGTCCCGATACAAGTGCGCAAAGGCGCGCGGTCTGACGGTGCCGGCCACGCTTTTGGCACTTCCGACGATGTGATCGAATAGCACGGTGAAATGTAGCCTATTGGAACTGATGATGTCTGGTAATACTTGATTGGATTGCCGACGCGTGTTCACGCGGGGCAAGCAGTCTTCTTAGAAACGGTTAGTGTCTTAGCCAAACGCGAGTCACTGCAGTGGCGGGACCCGCGCGCGTGGCACCTTAGAAAACTTGCTTGATGCTTGTTTTATGTTGGAGTGCTAGAGAAAGCGGTGACGTCAGAATGTCCGTTCAGACCAACGGACGTGCTTGTGCCAATTGGTGGGCGTCGCACTTCTCAGGAGGGCGATTTATGGGCTGGTCCTATCTCCCTAGATGGAAATTCACTGACAGTTGCGGCCGGCATCGCACGCGCGTAGCGATCCACCTCGGCTGCAATCACGGTGAGCAAACGCAGTGCGCTAATACAAGTCGACGCGTGCTTCTCAAAGCCGGGATTGCGATTGTCGGCGGTGCTGGCATGGCGACGATTGTCGACCCCGGCGAGTTATTCGCGCAGGTTCGAGTGTTTCCACCACCTCCACCAGCGGTGAGTCCGATCGCTGGTCTTATGGATACGCACGTCCACGCGGCACCTGACGTTTTCGGCCGCTCTCTGGACGATGAGGAGGTGGCGATCCTCTATAGAGATCGTGGACTGGAGGCGCTTGTTCTCAAGAATCACGTCGTGACAACCGCCGATCGAGCCTGGTTTGCACGGAAGCACGTCGCCGGCCTGAAAATATTCGGTGGGGTCGTCCTAAATTCCCCAGTCGGTGGAATCAATCCCGATGCCGTCAACTGGATGTCACGCATGCAGGGCGGTTACGGGCGCGTCGTGTGGTTCCCCACCTTCGATGCCGACAATCATGTCAAACATTTCAAGGATGCGCCGGAAGGCATCAGGGTGCTCGGTGCTGATGAAAAAGGTTCTTCCGGCAGTGCGCGAGGTGCTGAAAATCTGCGCCGAGCAAAAGCTTGTGGTCCAAACCGGACACCTGTCGCCAAGCGAGGCGCTTGCTGTCATCGAGGCTGGCCGCGATGCCGGCGTCGATCGTATGGTTGTCACCCATGCTCAGTTCGAGGTTGTCAACATGAGTTTCGATGAAATGAAGAAGGCCGCGTCGATGGGTGCGAAGCTCGAACTATGCGCGATGGGCCCATTGATGGGCCCGGAGGCACATCTCGAATGGATGCGTCACTGGCGCCGAGTGAAAGTCGAGGAGACCGCTACGGCAGTGAAGGAGATCGGCGCGGAAAACTTCATCCTGGCGACGGATCTTGGTCAGTTCGGTAATCCAAGCCCGGCGGACGGATTGCAACTCTTTGTCACCGACCTGATGAAGGCCGGCCTCGGCAAAGATCAAATCACGACGATGGGACGCGAGGTGACCGGCAAACTGCTGATGGGTTGACTTGCGGCGCCGATGGAACTGGTGCCGCCGAAGCAGGCGCATTGTGCGGTGCAATGGCGACTTTAGTTAATTGTAATTACATGACGGCGCCGATTTGCCACGGGACGAACTCGACGCCGCCGTAGCCGAGTTCTTCGCTCTTGCTCTTGCGTCCCGACGCTACCTCGAGCAGATAGTCGAGAATCTCCTCGCCTTTCTGCTCGATGGTTGATTCACCAGTGCTGATCGTCCCACAATCAATATCGATGTCGTCCTTCATCCGCGCATAGATTTCCGAATTGGACGAAAGTTTGATCGAGGGCGACGGCTTGCAACCATACGCGGAGCCACGCCCTGTCGTGAAGAAATGAGCGCCTCCAGAGTTCTTTGCCGGCGCTGCTGCGCGCTCAGGTCGAGTCCAGGGTAGCGGCCATCGTTGGTCAGCGAGAGCATGTCCGCAAACAGCGCGGCATCTTCGACGGAGGTAGATGCCAGGGCGAGCACCTTATCCAGCTTGTCGAGCTTCTGGCGCGGAGTGTCTTCGCGCGCCAAACT
>JASHXX010000411.1 GCA_030043335.1 Xanthobacteraceae bacterium | reverse complement strand
CGCGCCCCAGCGCCCGCAGGCCGGCATCGATCCAATCGGTGCGAGATAGCTTTTTGAGCATGGCGAAACCGCAGCGGGGTGCGAATTGCCGCACCATACACTTCTGTATTGACGGCTGGCAACGGCCGCGCCCCTACTCGACCCTACACGACTGTATGGAGGGGACCGATGCGGGATCTGGCGCTTCAGCTTGCCGGCGTATTGGCGGTCGTCGCCGCGATCGTGCACGGCATGCTCGGCGAAACCAGGGTGTTTCCGCACGCGCAGATCGAGCCGCCCTGGGCCAGGCGGTTGATGCGCGCGGTCTGGCACTGCGGCGTGGTCGCCTGGATCGGCGGCGGCGCGCTGCTCCTGGCCGCGCCCTCGTTCGCCTCGGACAGCGCGCGGCGCTTTATCGTCATCGTGCTCGCCGCGGTTTACGGCTCGGCCGCGATCGGCAACGCCGTCGCCAACCGCGGCCGCCACTACGGCTGGGCCGTGCTCTCGGCCGTCGTCGTGTTGGCGCTGGTCGGGATTTGATCGCGTCGCCGCGGGAGCGGCTCTCTTTTCGTCATTGCCGGGCTTGACGCGGCAATCCATGCTGAAGTCGAGATCGTATGCTGGGCAAAGCGACGCGTGCCCACGACAGCATCTACGGCGTTTTGGATGAACGCCTGGGCTCGGCGCGTTCCGCGCGTTGGTCGGACGGTGAGTTTGCTAGGATTGACTCGATGAAGTGGGTTGATTTGAGCACGTTAGCGGGGGTGACGCTCGGCGACTTGCTTGTCTTCGGGTTGATTGATTAGCTTTGCATCACGTTTTTTAATCTGCCCTTTTGCCGCATCAGGTATCGTCGTTTCAAATAATTCATTGATGTGCTTCTCACGCGCGATCGTTGTTTCGATAATGACGTTTACCAGGCCAAACAACTTAGTTGCTATGGGTCTGTCATCCTTCAGATCGATTACTCCCGGATGAACGGCGTTGTTTCCGATAACGCGCACGAGGTCCAATGCCTTCTGAATTTTCTTATCCAGTCCTGCAGCCACAAGATTTCTGATGTTCTCGTTTAGATCCTTGCCGTCCTGTTTAAGGTGGACCATCAATTTTTGAATCGCGAGACGTAGAGGTGCCTGCAGCACCTCGTGGCGACAAGTTGACGATTGCAGATGCCTCGTTGAAATCTGACAACACATCCGCGGGCATCTCAGGATTTGGATCGATCACATACCTATCCGCAGAGTAAAGGAGCCGATTCGCGTACCAGATTGCTAGTGCCTCGCAACTGAAACATCGGCTGAGAACAATATTAGAGACCTGCGTGATCGAGTACGAAGTTGCGCCCTCCTCGAAGAAGACCTCGCGAGCTAATATTCGCTCGAAGCGCTTTACGATGCCGGATGTGTCAGCCAAGTCGCCGTTTTTGCGCAACTCGTCTAAAAGTGTGGGGTCGGGGAACCACGGCGCCCCGTCACCCCCACCGGTTCACATAGAGCCGAAACCAATCTTGGTGCGATTGAGCACCACAATGCGGGCACGAAAAGGATCGTGCACCTAACTCCGGCGGCATATTTTTTTGAGTCATTTTTTTTTACTGTAGCACATTGGCTGACATTCGAGGTCAGTTCGGTGCAATATTACAATTGGTTAGCTACACCCGGTCGTTGACCCGCACGTATCGCATTTGAGGCAGGTGCCGTTGCGAACGAGCGTGAAATTCCCGCACTCGCCGCAGGCTTCGCCTTCGTAGCCCTTGGCGCGGGCTTCGGCGCGTTTCTCCGCGGCGGCCTGGCGGGCATGGGCGCGGGCGTCGGCCTGGTTCATCAGTTCCAGCGCCTGCGCCGGCGAGAGTTTTTGTTCGGGCTCGGTTTTGAGGGCGGTGGTGCCGGCGATTTCCGCGCGGGCGCCGGAGGAGGGCAGAGTGGTCAGCTTCGAAGTCGCCCCACCCCGACTGCCTTCGGCAGTCGACCCTCCCCCTCCAGGGGAGGGTGAAGACGCGTCGCCGCGGTCCAAAGCCCCTTGGCCGCCCTGCATCAACTTGAGGCGGTCGGTGCGCGAGCGCGTCAGCCCCTTCGAGACATAGCGCGCGTCGGGCGAGGGGCGGCCTTCGGCGACGCCCTTGCCGAGCGCGTCGAAGCCGCCCTCGGTCGGATCGACATGGGCGAGATCGAAGCGCTCGAGGTAGCTCACCGCGAGCTCGCGGAACACATAGTCGAGGATCGAGGTCGCGTATTTGATCGAGTCGTTGCCTTGCACCGGGCCGGACGGCTCGAACCGGGTGAAGGTGAAGGCGTCGACATATTCCTCGAGCGGCACGCCATATTGCAGGCCGAGCGACACCGCGATGGCGAAATTGTTGAGGAGCGAGCGCAGCGCCGCGCCCTCCTTGTGCATGTCGATGAAGATCTCGCCGAGCCTGCCGTCGTCATATTCGCCGGTGCGCAGATAGACCTTGTGGCCGCCGACCACGGCCTTCTGGGTATAGCCCTTGCGTCGGTCGGGCATGCGCTCGCGCTCGCGCATCACCACGATGCGCTCGACGACTTTCTCGACGACTTTCTCGGCGAGCGCGGCGGCGCGCGAAGCCGCCGGCTTTTCGACGAACGCCTCGATGACGTCCTCATCCTCCTCCTCGTCGGCGATGAGCTGGCTCTGCAGCGGCTGCGACAGCTTCGAGCCGTCGCGGTAGAGCGCGTTCGCCTTGAGCGCGAGCTTCCAGGACAGGAGATAGGCGGCCTTGCAGTCCTCGACCGTCGCCTCGTTCGGCATGTTGATGGTCTTGGAGATGGCGCCGGAGATGAACGGCTGCGCCGCCGCCATCATGCGGATATGGCTCTCGACCGAGAGATAGCGCTTGCCGGTGCGCCCGCACGGATTGGCGCAATCGAATACGCCATAGTGCTCGGGCTTGAGATGCGGCGCGCCCTCGACCGTCATCGCGCCGCAGACATGGATGTTGGCGGCCTCGATCTCGCGCTTGGAAAAGCCGAGATAAGCGAGCAGGTCGAAATTCGGCGCCGCGAGGTCCTCGGGCTCGACGCCGAGCTCGTCGCGCAGGAAGTCGGCGCCGAGCGTCCATTTGTTGAAGGCGAATTTGATGTCGAAGGCGGTCGGCAGCGCCTTCTCGACCTTCTCGATCGCCTCCGGCGTAAAGCCCTTGGCATTGAGCGTCGTATGATTGATCGCGGGCGCCTGGCCGAGCGAACCATGGCCGACCGCATAGGTCACGATCTCGGCGATCTCGCTCTCGCTGTAGCCGAGCGCGCGCAGGGCCGTCGGCGCCGCGCGGTTGATGATCTCGAAGTAGCCGCCGCCGGCAAGCTTCTTGAATTTCACCAGCGCGAAATCGGGCTCGATGCCGGTGGTGTCGCAATCCATGACCAGGCCGATCGTGCCGGTCGGCGCGATCACGCTCGCCTGCGCATTGCGGTAGCCATGCGCCTCGCCGAGCGACAGCGCCCGGTCCCAGGCGAGTCTGGCGTGCTCGGCAAGCCGCGCGTCGGGGCAGGCCTTGTGGTCGAGCGGCACCGGCGGCGTCGCCACTTTCTCATAGCCGCTGCGCTCGCCATGGGCGGCGCGGCGGTGATTGCGCATCACCCGCAGCATCGCCTCGCGATTTTCCTGGTAGCGCGGGAAGGCGCCGAGCTCGGCGGCCATTTCCGCGGAGGTGGCATACGCGATGCCGGTCATGATCGCCGAGAGCGCGCCGCAAATGGCGCGGCCGGCATTGGAATCGTAGGAAATGCCGGACGACATCAAAAGGCCGCCGAGATTGGCGTAGCCGAGGCCGAGCGTGCGGAAGTCGTAGGACCGCTGCGCGATCTCCCGCGAGGGAAACTGCGCCATCAGTACCGAGATTTCGAGCACGACGGTCCACAGCCGCACCGCGTGCTCGTAGCCCTCGATGTCGAACTGCTTAGCACCTGCCGGCTGGAACGCCAGGAGATTGAGCGACGCCAGATTGCACGCGGTGTCGTCGAGGAACATGTATTCCGAGCACGGGTTCGAGGCGATGATCGGACCCGAGGCCCGGCAGGTGTGCCAGTCGTTGATGGTGGTGTGATATTGCAGGCCGGGGTCGGCGCTCGCCCAGGCGGCGTAGCCGATCTTCTCCCACAGCGCGCGCGCCTCCACGGTCCTAGCGA
>JASHXX010000410.1 GCA_030043335.1 Xanthobacteraceae bacterium | reverse complement strand
GCCGCTCGACCCGCGCCTCACCTTCGAAAACTTCATTGTCGGCCGCTCAAATACGCTCGCCAACGCCGCGGCGCGGCAGGTCGCGACCAGCCGGCGCGGCGAGCCGCTGATGTTCAATCCGCTCTACGTCCATGCCGGCGTCGGGCTCGGCAAGACCCACCTGCTGCAGGCGATCACCTGGGCCGGCAACGACGGCGAGCGCAAGGTGCTGTATCTGACCGCCGAGCGCTTCATGTATGGCTTCGTCTCGGCGCTGCGCACGCAAACGACGCTCGCCTTTAAGGAGGCGGTGCGCGCCATCGACGTACTGATGATCGACGACCTGCAATTTCTCCAGGGCCGCTCGACGCAGGCCGAGTTCTGCCACACGCTCAATGCGCTGATCGACGCAGGGCGCCAGGTGGTGATCGCCTCAGACCGCCCGCCGGCGGATCTGGAAAGCCTCGACGACCGCGTCCGCTCGCGGCTGGCCGGCGGGCTCGTAGTCGAGATCGGTTCGCTCGGCGAGGAATTGCGACTCGAGATCCTCAAAGGCCGGATCGCCGCCGCCTGTGTCCATCATCCGGGCTTCGACGTCCCGGCACCCGTACTCGCGTTCATTGCCAAATCGGTGACGCACAACGGCCGCGATCTCGAGGGCGCCGTCAATCGGCTCTTGGCGCACAGCAAGCTCACCGGCCAGTCGGTGACGCTGGAGATGGCCGAGCACGAGATGCGCGATCTCATTCGGCCGGCCGAGCCAAAGCGGGTACGGATCGAGGACATCCAGCGCGTGGTAGCCCGCCAGTACAATGTCAGCCGTGCCGATCTGTTGTCGTCCCGGCGTACGGCGAATGTCGTGCGCCCGCGGCAGGTGGCGATGTATCTGGCGAAGGTCCTGACCTTGCGCTCGCTGCCTGAGATTGGCCGGCGCTTCGGCGGCCGCGATCACACCACCGTGCTGCATGCCGTGCGCAAGATCGAGACTCTCGCCGGCAATGACAGCGCCTTCGCCGAGGAGATCGAGTCGCTCAAGCGCCAGCTTCAGGATTGACGCGACGGCACCGCCGGCGCGGGCCGCCTATGAGCCGCAGGCCATGGCGGCTGCGCGCAACGGCGAAGGGCTTGACCAAGCCTGTGAAACCTAGGGAAAACGCGGGACCCGCGGCGGCACGCCCTTGCCCAAATCGGCCCGCCGCGCCACCTTCCTGGTCCGGCTTGCCAACGGACATCGCGATGAAGGTCACCGTAGAGCGCTCCGAATTGTTGAAATCGCTCGGCCACGTGCACCGCGTGGTAGAGCGGCGCAATACGATTCCGATCCTGGCCAACGTTCTCCTGCGCGCCGACCGCGCCAAGCTTGCGCTCAAGGCCACCGATCTCGACCTCGAGGTGACCGACGCGGTCGCGGCCGAAGTGGGACCCGGCGGCTCGACTACCGTGCCCGCGCATATGTTTTACGACATCGTGCGCAAGCTGCCCGAGGGTGCACAGATCATGCTGGAATCGTCGGGCGACCGTGCCGCGCTGTCGATCCGCGCCGGTCGCTCGCGCTTCAGCTTGCAGGCGTTGCCGGAGAGCGACTTCCCCGATCTCGCTCCCGGCGAGATGACGCACAAATTCGCGCTCAAGGCCGCCGATCTCAAGCGGCTGATCGACAAGACCCAGTTCGCGATCTCGACCGAGGAGACGCGCTACTATCTCAACGGAATCTATCTGCACGCCGCCGGCACGACGCAGGCGCCCACGCTGCGCGCGGTCGCGACCGACGGCCACCGTCTGGCGCAGATGGAACTCGATCTGCCGAAAGGCGCCGCCGGCATGCCGGGCATCATCGTGCCGCGCAAGACGGTCGGGGAAGTGCAGCGGCTCATCGAAGACGGCGAGGCCGAGGTAGCGGTCGAACTGTCGCCCAGCAAGATTCGCTTCACCTTCGGCGAGGTGATCCTGACTTCGAAGCTGATCGACGGGACGTTCCCGGACTACGCTCGCGTCATCCCGCTCGCCAACGACAAGGAGCTCATCGTCGACAAGAAGGAGTTCGAGGCGGCGGTCGACCGGGTTTCGACGGTCTCAAGCGAGCGCGGCCGCGCCGTCAAGCTATCGCTGTCGGGTGGCAAGCTGCTGTTGTCTGTCACCAACCCCGATTCCGGCAGCGCCACCGAGGAACTTGAAGTCGAATACGAAGCCGATCCGATCGACATCGGTTTCAACTCGCGCTACCTCCTCGACATCGCCGCCCAGATCGAAAGCGAGGCGGCGGTGCTCAAACTCGCCGACCCCGGCTCGCCGACCCTTGTCCAGGACAAGGATTCGCGCGGCGCGCTCTACGTGTTGATGCCGATGCGCGTGTGACCGTGAGGTCGGACGACGGATGTCGCCTCCGATCTCTGGCATCGTGCCGCCTATGTCCCGCGTCCGCCGCCTGATGCTGACCAACTTCCGCAACTATCACGCGGCGGCGCTGGAAACCGGCGCGAAATCAATCGTGCTCTATGGGCCGAATGGCGCCGGCAAGACCAACCTGATCGAGGCGATCTCGTTTCTCGCTCCGGGCCGCGGCTTGCGCCGCGCCACTCTCAATGAGGTGGCGTTTCGAGAAGGCGACGGCTCCTGGGCCGTCGCTGCCGAGGTTGAAGGCGCCCTCGGACTGGTCACTCTCGGCACCGGCATCGAGCGCCCGCGCGAGGACGGCGCTGCGTTGACGCGCAGCTGCCGGATCGATCGCGAGCCGGTCGGCTCGGCCGCCGCGTTCGCCGACCATTTGCGCGTGGTCTGGCTGGTGCCGGCTATGGATTCCCTGTTCGTTGGCGCGCCGTCGGAACGGCGGCGTTTCCTCGATCGCCTGGCGGTCGCGGTCGACGCCGAGCATTCGAGCCGCGTCAATGCGCTTGAGCGGGCGCTGCGTTCGCGCAATCGGCTCCTTGAGGAGCCGCGGCCCGATCCGCATTGGCTTGACGCCGTCGAGCACGAGACCGCAGAACTCGCCGTTGCCGTTGCCGGGCTTCGCGCCGAAACGGTGCGCCGGCTCGAGGCGGTGCTTTTAGGCCGCGTCGAGTCCGCCTTTCCGCCGGCCGCGATTGGCCTCGAAGGCTGGATGGAGCAGCTCCTTTCGAGTCATCCTGCACTCGAGGTCGAGGAACGCTATCGCACCGTGCTGCGCGAAAACCGCGTCCGCGACGCCGCCGCCGGGCGTACCCTGGACGGGCCGCATCTGACCGACGTTTCCGTCTCCTATGTGCGCAAGGATATTCCCGCAGCCGAGGCCTCAACCGGCGAACAGAAGGCCCTGCTGATCGGCCTCGTGCTGGCACATGCCCGGCTCATCGCCGCGATGACCGCGTGCGCGCCGATCTTGCTGCTTGACGAAGTCGTCGCGCACCTCGACCCCTCGCGGCGCGCCGCGCTCAACGCGGAACTCAAGGAGCTCGACGCGCAGGTGTGGATGACCGGCGCCGATCCGGCGCTTTTCGCCGAGATCGGTCAAGATGCGGTGATGGTCGAGGTCGGCTCTGGCCGCCTCGTATCGAGAGCCGGCGGCGCCTGACCCGGTGCAGCCCGCGCAAAAAGGTTCCGCTCATTCGCTACGATTTGACATGCTCGGCGTGACCGGCCGAGAGGGAACCGCAGTGCGCAGAGCTTCTTAATTCCACAGGAGAGAACCCCGAGGCGGAATCGAGGGCCACCTGAGATGCCTGAGCCGGCTGAAGACAAGATCGTGCGTAACCTCGTCGAGGCCCTCAATCGTCTGCACGATGATTTGGACCGGGTGGAACTTTGGACCGCCGCGCTCGCGAGCTTTCAATATCTGGCGCCCGAATACGAGCCCGGCGATCACTACCTGTTGCCGCCGGCGAAGCCACAAAGGCCGCGCGAGCTGTAGGAGGGCCGCGCTCGCGCCACCCTATCGGCCACCATACGAAGCCGATTTTGTTGCCGCAACACCATCGTTTTCGCGGCTCCCGGACAGCCGTCAAGAAGCGCCGAATCCGGGCCTTTCAACGGACCGCCAAACCCTTGAAAAACTACGATTCGACAATATGTTACGCCTAATCACTTTGCCCTGTACCGGGGCCGCTTTTGGTGTACAAGATGAAAGCGATTCTCCCGGCGTTTTTTGCAGCGATTCGAAAGCTTCTCCATGGCCGAACCCGTCCGCAAACCAAGCCCTGCAGCACCGGCCGACTACGACGCCGAATCGATCAAGGTGCTCAAGGGGCTCGACGCCGTGCGCAAACGGCCGGGCATGTATATCGGCGATACCGACGACGGCTCGGGCCTGCATCACATGGTTTACGAGGTCGTCGATAACGCCATCGACGAGGCGCTCGCCGGCTTCGCCAAGGAAGTGGTGGTCACGCTCAATCCCGACGGCTCCTGCACCGTGCGCGACGACGGGCGCGGCATTCCGACCGACATCCACAAGGGCGAAGGCGTGTCCGCTGCGGAAGTGATCATGACGCAGCTCCACGCCGGCGGAAAATTCGACCAGAACGCCTATAAGGTTTCCGGCGGCCTGCACGGGGTCGGCGTCTCCGTCGTCAACGCGCTGTCGAGCGGGCTCAAGCTGACGATCTGGCGCGACGGCAAGGAGCACGGCATGGAATTCCGCAACGGCGAGGCGGTCGCCCCGCTCGCCGTGGTCGGCGCCGCCTACGACCGCCGCGGCACAGAAGTGACCTTCCTGCCGTCGAAGAAGATCTTCACGATGACGGAGTTCGACTTCGCGACGCTCGAGCACCGGCTGCGCGAACTCGCGTTCCTGAATTCCGGCGTCTCCATCATCCTCTCCGACATGCGCCATGCGGTCGAGAAACGCGAGGAGATGCGCTACGAGGGCGGCGTCGAGGCGTTCGTCAAATATCTCGATCGCAACAAAACGCCGCTGGTGCCGCAGCCGATCGTCATCAAGGCCGAACGCGACGGCATCGGCATCGACTGCGCCCTGTGGTGGAACGACGGCTACCATGAGACCGTGCTCTGCTTCACCAACAATATTCCGCAGCGCGACGGCGGCACCCATCTCGCCGGGTTCCGCGGCGCCTTGACGCGCCAAGTCACCGGATATGCCGAGTCAGGCAGCGTCGCGCGCAAGGAAAAGGTCGCACTCACCGGCGACGAC
>JASHXX010000409.1 GCA_030043335.1 Xanthobacteraceae bacterium | reverse complement strand
TTCCTTGGACAGCGCCCGCGCGCGTCCTTCCAGCGTCGGATTGGCCAGCATCTCGTTGGGCTCGACCGCCCCGACCGGGAACGACGCCGAGACGAGCGTCATGAGGCCCAAACAGATCGTCATCGCCGGCAAGGAAATGCGCAGAGAGGCCACGGCTTTCACTCCGCCGCCTGGAGTGTGGCCCGCGATTTAGCCGGCCGCGGCGCGCCGATACGCAGCCGCCGATCCGACAGCGACAGCGCGCCGCCGATAAACATGATGAGGGCGCCGAGCCAGATCATCAGCACTTGCGGCTTGAAGTAGAGCCGCACCGGGACGGCGCCGTCCGGGTTCGGATCGCCGATCGAGAGATAGATCTGGCTCACGCGACGCGTCATCAGCGCCGCTTCGGTTGTGGCCGTGTTGCGCGCCGGGAAGGTGCGCCGGCTTGGTTCCATGCTGCCGAGCAGGTCGCCGCTCGCGCGGCGCACGGTGAAGTGACCGAGGAGCTCGCGGTAGTTCGGGCCCGCCCGATTGAACAATCCGTCGAAGGTCAGCCGGTAGTGGGCGAGATCGATGGTCTCTCCCGGCTTGAGTGCGGCGATGTGCTCGCTGCCCCAGGCGGTGACCGACACGATGCCGAACAAGGTGACGCCGATGCCGAAATGCGCAAACGCCGTACCCCAGGCCGACCGCGGCAGTCCGGCGGCGCGGCGCAGCGCCGCGCCGAACGGGATGCGCAGAAACAGCGTGCGCTCGGCAACATCGACGAGGGCGCCGGCCATGACAAAGACGGCGAGCCCGATCCCGAACGGCGCCAGTACCGGACCGCCGCGCTGGAGTGCCTGCGCCGCCGCCACCGCGACGATGCCAACCGCCGCCGCCGCGAACAGACGCTGCGCCGCACCCAGAAGGTCGCCGCGCTTCCAACCGAGGAGCGGCCCAAACGGCATGATCAGCAGCAACGGGACCAAGAGCGGGCCGAAAGTCATGTTGAAGAACGGCGGCCCGACGGAAATCTTCTCGCCGGTCAATGCTTCAAGCGCGAGCGGATAGAGCGTGCCGACGAACACCGTGGCGCAGGCCGTCGTCAAAAACAGATTGTTGAGGACGAGCGCGCCTTCGCGCGAGATCGGCGCGAACAGGCCGCCCTGTCTGAGCAACGGCGCCCGCACCGCATAGAGGAGCAGCGATCCGCCGATGAACAAGACCAGAATCGCCAGGATGAAGATGCCGCGCCTCGGGTCGACGGCGAAGGCGTGCACCGAGGTGAGCACGCCGGACCGCACCAGGAAGGTCCCGATCAGCGACAGCGAGAACGCGAGAATCGCGAGAAGGATGGTCCAGACTTTCAGCGCGCCGCGTTTTTCCATCACCACGGCGGAATGCAACAGCGCCGTACCGGCGAGCCACGGCATCAGCGAAGCATTCTCGACCGGATCCCAGAACCAGAAACCGCCCCAGCCCAGCTCGTAATAAGCCCAATATGAACCACCGGCGATTCCGAGCGTCAGGCACATCCAGGCGCCCAGCACCCACGGCCGCACCCAGCGCGCCCACGCCGCGTCGATGCGGCCCTCCAGCAGCGCGGCGATCGCGAACGAGAAGGCGATCGAGAAACCGACATAGCCGAGATAGAGGAGCGGCGGATGGAAGGCGAGACCCGGGTCCTGCAGGATCGGGTTGAGATCGCGCCCCTCGAACGGCGCATCGACGATACGCAGGAACGGATTCGACGTTGTGAGGATGAACAAGTGGAACGCCGCGGCGATCCATGCCTGGACGCCGAGCGCATTGGCCTTGAGCACCGCAGGCAAATTGCTGCCGAACGCGGCGACCAGGGCGCCGAAGAAGGCAAGGATGAACACCCACAGCATCATCGAGCCTTCATGGTTACCCCACAGGCTGGTGAGCCGATAAATAAGCGGCATCGTCGAGTTTGAATTCTCGTAGACATTGAGCACGGAGAAGTCGGAGGTGACGTAGCAGGTCGCCAGCGCGCCAAATGCCACCGCCACAAGCGCAAACTGCGCGAGCGCCGCCGGCGCCGCCATGCCCATCAGCACCGGATCGTTGCTGCGCGCGCCGACCATCGGCATCGAGCCCTGAATGAGCGCCAGCCCCAGAGCCAGCATGAGCGCGTAGTGGCCGAGTTCGGCGATCATTGGCTGTTTCCGCCGGCCGGCATCGTGCCGCGCTGGCCGTAGGCGTCCTTCCAGTGCCCGGACTTTTTCAATGCGGCGGCGACCTCTTTCGGCATGTAGGTCTCGTCGTGCTTGGCGAGGATGGTATCGGCGTTGAACACGCCGGCGGCGTCGAGCATGCCTTCGGCAACCACGCCCTGCCCTTCCCGGAACAGATCGGGCAGTACGCCCTGATAGCTGACGGGCAATTGGCTTTTGCCGTCCGTGACCTCGAAACGGATCTTCAGATTGTCGCCGCGCACCAAGCTGCCCGGCTGCACCAATCCGCCGAGCCGAATCCGCGCGCCGGGCGCGACATGTTTCTCAGCGACGTCGCTTGGCGAATTGAAGAACACGATGGTGTCGCGCAGCGCACCGAGCACTAGCGCGACCGCGATCGCGAGCACGCCGAGCCCGCCTCCGATCAGGACCAGACGCCGCCGCTTACGCGTCATTGTCGTGATGTCCGCATGGTCCCGTCGTCAGCCTTCGAGGCCAAGTCCCCTGAGGAGATCATCGATCCGCTTGATCTCGTCGGGACGACTCGCAAGCGCGCGCCTGGCGTTGGCCGCGGCGCCCCGCGCCCGCTCGCGATCGCCGAGCACCACGTAGGAACGCACCAGGCGCAGCCACCCCTCCACATCGCTGCCGTCAT
>JASHXX010000408.1 GCA_030043335.1 Xanthobacteraceae bacterium | reverse complement strand
AATTCGAGCTTGGGCTCGCGGTGGTCGACGGGACGGTGGCGTCCTCCTGCGGCGTGACGCATCTCGCGACCTTCCCGATCGGCATCGACGTCGACGAGTTTTCCGCACGAGCAATCAAGGCGGCCGCGCGCGCCGACGTCGCGCGCCTGCGCGACAGCTTGCAAGGCGCCAAGCTCGTTCTCGGCGTCGATCGTCTGGACTATTCCAAGGGCCTCGCCAACAGGTTGCGCGCGTTCGACCGCATGCTCGAGCTCGAACCGCACTTGAAACGCAATGTTTCGCTGCTTCAAGTGGCGGTGCCGACGCGCGGCAATATCCGCGCCTATCGCGAGCTCAAAGCCGAGCTCGCCGCCCTGGTCGGCGAGGTCAACGGCCGCCACGGCGAGGTCGATTGGATTCCGATCCGCTACCTCAACAAGGCGTTCTCTCAACTCACGCTGGCCGGCTTCTACCGAGTCGCGCATGTCGGTCTGGTCACGCCGCTGCATGACGGCATGAACCTTGTCGCCAAGGAGTACGTGGCCGCGCAGAACCCGTTCGATCCGGGTGTCCTAGTGCTCTCCGCGTTCGCCGGCGCTGCCAAGGAGCTTGACGCCGCGCTCCTGGTCAATCCGCACGACGTCGATGGCATGGCCCGGCAGATCGCATCCGCCCTCGCCATGAGCGTCGAGGAGCGGCGCGAGCGCTGGCACGCCATGGTGCGCAAGCTGCGGGCCTCGTCGGTGCAGCATTGGTTCGCGGAATTTCTCCGCACGCTTGCCGACGCGCGCCGGGCGCAGCCGCGATTGGCGACCGCGCGGCCCGCCGCCTCACCGATCATGCTCGACCTTGCCAGGGCCCAGCGCCATTAGAGCATGATCCGGAAAAGTGGAAACCGGTTTTCCGAAGAGATCATGCTCCACTAAAGAGTTTAAGAAGCAACTGCGCCATTAAGGCGCGACGGCGCAAGCGGCATTGCGTCGCTTCCCGCCGACGAAGGTTATCGCCGCAGCGTCTTCGCCTTGACGGCATGAATTTTTTCCAGCCCGGCCGCCTTGGCCGCCTGCTGCAGCGCGTGGCGGATCTCATCGCGCTTCTCGTGGATCGAGGCGATCGCCGGCCCCATTGCGACACCCAGTCCCACCAGCGCGGCTTCCGAGAGCTGCAGGCTCGCCTCGATGGTTTCCGGCACCGCGTCGGAGGCGCCCAGCGCGTAGAGATGGCGGGCATGATCGGCATCGCGGGCGCGCGAGACGATGAGGATATCGGGCCGGATCGTGCGCGCATGCTGGACAACGTCGTCGATCAGCCGGCCGGTATGAATGGTGATGATCACACCGGTCGCGGTGGCGAGGCCGCAGGCCTCAAGGAATTGCGGGTCGCTGGCGTCGCCGTAGAACACGTCGTGGCCTTCGCGGCGGTCGTGCGTCACGGTCGATGCGTCCGAATCGGCGGCGATATAGGGGATGCCGTGCTGCGTGAGGAGCGCGCACACGACCTTGCCGACGCGGCCATAGCCGACGACGATCGCGTGCCGGCCGCCGCCGCTCGGCCGCACCGCAAGTTCGGCCGCTACGCGCGTGCCCGACCTCAGCCACAACGCAAAGCGCCGGCCGGCCAAGGAAAGGAGCGGCGTGAGCGCCATGGTCACCGAGGTGACTGCGAGCGCGAAGCTCGCAAGGCGCGGCTCGACAAGGCCCGCAACTGTCGCCATGCCGATGCCGACGAAAGCGAATTCTCCTCCCGGACCCAGCAGGAGCCCGGTTTCCACCGCGACCGGCCAGCGCAGGCGGAATAGCCGGCCGAGACCGATCAGCAGCAACGACTTTACCGCGATCAGACTCAGGACAGCGCCGGCGAGCCAGAGCGGCTCGCGCGCCAGCTCGCGGAAGTCGATGTTCATGCCCACCGTGAAGAAGAAAACGCCGAGCAGCAGACCCTTGAACGGCGCGACCGTCGCTTCGATCGCCTTGCGGTATTCGGTCTCGGCAAGCAGCAGCCCGGCGACGAAGGCGCCGAGCGCCATCGACAGTCCGGCCTGATCGGCAACCACGCCGGCGGCGACGATGACGAACAGTACGGCGGCGATGAACAGCTCGCTCGATCGCGCGCCCGCGACCAGCCGAAACAGCGGTCGTAACAGCGCCCGGCCGACGCCGGCGATGACGGTGATGGCAACCGCGGCCTGCAGCACGGCGCTGGCGAGGCTCGCCAGCACCGACCCGCCGGAGCGGGCGGCAAGGATCGAGATGAACAGCAGGATCGGAACGACGGCGAGGTCTTGAGCGAGCAGGACCGAGAAGCTTGCGCGGCCGACGCTGGTAGTGAGGTGCTCCTGCTCGGAGAGTAGCTCGAGCACGATCGCGGTCGAAGACAGCGACAGGCTCGTGCCCAATATGACGGCTTGCTGCGGATCGCTGCCGCCGAGCACCGCCGCGCCGGCGATCACGGCGCTGGTCATGAGCACCTGCGATCCGCCGAGCCCGACGATCAGCCGCCGCATCGCCGATAGTCGCGGCAGCGAC
>JASHXX010000407.1 GCA_030043335.1 Xanthobacteraceae bacterium | reverse complement strand
CCGCTCAACACTTTGAGGGCAAGGTCGCACGCGCCGATCACGGCGCCGTTCGCGAGCAGACGGTCAATTGCCATTTCGTCTACAAGCAGAACTCCAGGCTTCGGCTCCAGAAATGGATTTTTCATGGCCGGTGCCTTAACCTCGGGATCGACGATATTAAGCGCCTGTCCGATTTTGTATTTTTGCCAGACCATGTGATTGAGCGCGAGCGGCAGTCCCTCGTGGCGCAGGACCACCACCGCGGTCGCTGGCACGATGCCGGCGCCCGCCGGTCCATTAGTCGCCACGAACGAATACGCAAACGCGAGCGGAAATCCGTTGTTCGCAGTGTAGGCATCCACTACCTGACGGTGGCGGCCCTTGAGTGCGCCGGGCCAGTCGGAGCCATCCTGAGCGTCGGTCGCGCCACGAGCTGACACGGAGGCGAGACCGGGAAGGCTAAGTGCCACCGCACCCTCAGCAATGCGCCTAAAGAAACTGCGACGTGGCATAGGATCGGTCATATCATGCTTATGTGTGTTCACCTCTTCCTCCGCGGCGTTGGTTTTAATATCATGCCCCTGCCGTGGGCATTGCACGCGGCTCGAAGCATGCTCTTTCTTAGCGTCGCGGGCAAGCGTGAGACGTCGGCGTGGGCTGTGGCTGTTTTACATTTGTGTCTCCGTCAGCGCGCAGAGCAGAGATACCTTTCGGACAGTTGAGGCTTCCGCAAGACACCGGGAATCGGTACGACGACACCAAGCGGCAAGGCCGTTATCCTAGCCGCTCTAAAGGCACCTGGGCGCACTGAGGGCGTTCGGAAGATTGCCAAGCGCTTTGGCGTCGATCCAAGCACGGCCGACCCGGTCGCCTACCTAGTCGCCGCGTTCCGCCAGGGTTTGAGCGAAGCCGGATATGTCGAAGGTCGGAACGTGGCAATCGAATATCGATGGGCGGAGGGGCAATACGACCGGTTGCCGGCGATGGTCAGTGAACTGCTGCGGCGCGATGCGGCCGTGATCGTTGCCCTCAGCACCCCCTCGGCGCTCGCCGCAAAGAATGCGACCAAGATGATCCCGATTGTCTTCGGCGTCAGCGAAGATCCCGTCAAGGTTGGTCTGGTCACGAGCATCGCCCGGCCGGGCGGCAATGCGACCGGCGTGAGCTACCTGTTGAGCGAACTAGGTGCCAAACAGCTCGGGTTGCTGCGCGAACTGGTTCCCGCCGCCAGCCGCATCGGACTGCTGGTCAATCCCAACAACGAAAATGCCGAAGCTATCATCGGCGACCTGAAAGCAGCGGCGGCTACCATCGGCGTCGAAATCGATGTCGTTCGGGCTACCAACAGCCATGAGATCGAGGAGGCGTTCGTGGCGCTGAGCCGCGACAAAGTGCACGCGCTGGTGCATCAATCCTCCCGTTGAGCGGAAATGCACGTGGCATTGAACGCGCACCAGGCGTCAAGCGTTCGGTCGTCTCGCATTGCCGCAGTTAGGGGACGGCCGGAGCTGCCCCACCCGTCGCGAGGGTTCAGAATGAAGCCGGGCATAGACAGCCCTGTGCCACCGCCGACATCGACAACCGTTTTGGCGCGCGCGACGCCGAGCATGCAGTTGCCGCTGCCGTAATGATCGCGGGCAGGTGCCCGCTCGTGATCTCGGCCATCACCCGATTGAACAGGCGGCCGGTCTCACGGTGTTGCGCGAAGTATTCAAAGAACGGCGCACCGAAGACTTTGTCGAATGCCGGGCTGCCGGTCCTGACCGAGTGCTCCATCGCTTGCGCGGTCGGATAGTTGATCTCGCCCCAATAAAGGATCAGGTCGCGCATCGACTCGGGATGATCGGCGCGTAGCAACTGACCCACCGGCGTCAGCGCGAAGCAGCCGTCGGCTTCTTCCGTCAGCAACTGCAAGACGACCATCAGGCGAAGGAAACGATAGAGTGCTTGCGGTTGAACATCGAGAGCGCGTGAGAGCGTTGCTGATGAAGCTAAATGGTCAGCGATTGCCAACTTGGCCGCAGTACTCAGCACTTGCGTAGCGGCAAAGCCTCCTGCCATTCGACGGATGATATCCGCCGCAGTGCTTTTTGAGCCGTCATCGCGCACCATAGGTAAGCCCGCCTCGATGTGCCGCTAATCCCGCGTGAACTTGCCCGCCTTGGCGTATCTTCGCGGGTCTTGCACGTCGTAATGTTATCAGTACCATGATGTTATCAGTACCATGTTGCAGCAAGCGACCGAAAGGATCAAAGCCGTGAGCGACAACACCCTCGACCTCGACCAGACGGAAACAAAGGTCTTCCTCACTGATGAGGTCTCCGACGAGACACTAGAGGCTGCCGCGGGGATGGATCAGATGCCGAGGGCGATCACCCTTGGGTCTCCGATTTGGTGCCCGGATCCGAACGGCGGGCCGCACCGTGAAGCCGAATTGGCAGCATGAAGTGGCTCAGCATGGATGAGGCCGGCGCATCGCGGCGAAGGTCGCTAAGCTGCCGATCAGTGTATCGGTCCCTTGTCGCGATCAAAGTGCGGGATGAAATCCGCTGACATTGCCAGATGCTGGCCGGGCTTCGGCCGGTTGCAAAACCGGACACGGCATGCCAGCACCGCCGCACCAGCATGGGTTTGGGTGACCGCTGCCCGTGGATGGTCCGGATGATCTTCGCAGACCCAGCGCGTGTCTTCGTTGGTCTTGCAGCTCATTGGTGACGCCGTTAATCACCGAGCGCGATGGAACGCTTGACCCGCGCGTGCTCCCGTCGCGGCCGATGCCATTCAAAGCGGGCCACTTTAAGGTTCAAAAAAGGGCCAAGTGATTATCTAGCCCGCGCGCCAACACCCTAGCTACCTGCGTTGCCGACCACATCGCATTTCCTCGAGCCGTTGGAATGCCGCGCTGGTTCGAGCATCGGCAATGGCCCGCATTGAGGCAGCGCCGGCCGTCTGCTTCACCCAGCTCAGGAAGGTGGGCGACGGTCATCATCGTCCGTGACACGAAAACTTTATGATGACAATCGTTATCGACATTTACCAATCCGCTTTACCTGGTCGAAACGCGGGCATGACATCGTCCTCGAAGCAACTGCGTTCGGGAGCGCGCTAATGAAAAATCTTGCTCTGCGATACAAGACAGGCGCATCCTGGTGGCTTGCAACTTTCGGCCTTCTCTTGTGCGCGGCCCGCAATCATTCCAGCGGGACAGCTATGGAGTACTGCGCTATCGTGGCCAGCATCTCAATCGCGATCATTGCCACCGTAAGCACTCTCGACACATAGCTGAACGCGCCTTTAGCGGCTTTGTCGCGAAACGGAAAAGTCGAACGCCCGAATTGATTGAGGCCACGCCACGCGACCTAGGACGTCATTCAGGAGGACCGCATAACAGGGCAGCAGGAGCATTGTCATGACGAGAATTGCTTTGATGTTAGCCCTGACGCTAACAGTCCTCGTACGCCCTGCGATAGCTCAAATGCGTCTGATTGAAAGCGTCCGAATTGCGCACGCTTGCGCAGGCGACGTGTTGCGTCTTTGTGGCGGAGTACACCCAGGTGGAGGGCGAATTACCGCGTGCGTCAAGGAGAAACTAGGCCAATTGTCGCCGCCGTGTTTCGAGCTGGTCATTGGAGCCCTTGCGACGAGGAAAGAGCCACCAGCAATGCGACTGAACCCAGGCGTTGTCGGCGACAAGCAAGTTCACATCGACAACGCGCGGGGGTACGCTTATTGCGAGTTTGCACCCGTCGTCGGTCCGCCATCCAACCTTTTGGCGCAGTTCTACAATACCACTGGTACAACGGGCACAAACGGACAATGTCCCGCGGACACATTCGCGGCTATCAACGCCAAGACGCTTGCCAACAAACTGGGTGCCGCCGTGGTGTATATGAATCCCATGCCGCAAACGGCGCGTCGGCATTGGGTAATGGATCAGTTTTGGGCCTTTCGCGCGGGGGAGACCGTCGATTTTGAGGGTGTCAAAGCAACTTGGATGGCATCCATGGCGCCACATGCGATGCTGACCGCACTCAGCGGCGGAGCTTACACTCCGACAGATATTCACCGTACATCGAAATACCTGTACGCGAACGGAAGCACTGTTTTCCTAATACGTACGCCGGAGGGAAAAACCTACGTCATGCAGTCCTACGCCACCGAAGTGGACCCGTCTTTGACCTTTGATCGACTAGCGCAACTTGGCAGCAAGTTAAAACTTCCTACAGGATGGAACTTTGAAGCAAAAACGCTCAACAAAGAGCTGACGATTGAGCCCGGAAAGTCAGGCGGCATAGCACACATTATTCGCGACGAACTTCACAACGTTTAT
>JASHXX010000406.1 GCA_030043335.1 Xanthobacteraceae bacterium | reverse complement strand
CGAAGCGATGCACCTTGCCGAACTCGGCGATCTTGAACGGCAGGTCGCGGTACGACTTCAGTCCATTCTTGAAAATCTGGATGTGGCCGGGGCAATTCATCGGCTTGACCACGTAGGTGCGCTCGTCCTCCTCGCGCGGCTCGATCAGAAACATGCTGTCGCGAAACGTCGCCATGTGGCCGGAAGCGAGCCACATCGAGGAATCGATCAGCTGCGGCGCATTGACCTCGGCATAACCGGCCGCGGCCTGCCGGCGGCGAATGTAGTTCTCCAGCGCCTGGAACAGCGTCCAGCCTTTCGGGTGCCAGAACACCGAGCCGGGCGCCTCCTCCTGGAAATGAAATAGATCCATCTCGCGGCCGAGCCTGCGGTGGTCGCGCTTCTCGGCTTCCTCGAGCTGCTTGAGGTAGGCGTCGAGCTCTTCCTGCTTGGCGAAGGCGGTGCCGTAGATCCGCGACAGCATCTCGCGGTTCGAATCACCGCGCCAATAGGCGCCGGCGACCTTCATCAGCCTGAAGGCGTTGCCGACCCTTCCGGTCGAGGTCATATGCGGGCCGCGGCAGAGGTCGAACCAGTCGCCCTGCCTGTAGATCTTGATCTGCTGATCCTCGGGGATCGCGTCGATCAATTCGACCTTGAACAGCTCGCCCTTGTCGCGAAAGACCTTCTTGGCGTGCTCACGCGACCAGATTTCCTTGGTGAAGGGTTTGTCGCGGGCGATGATCTCGCGCATCTTCTTTTCGATCGCGGCGAAATCTTCCGGCGTGAACGGCTGGTTGCGGAAAAAATCGTAGTAGAAGCCGTTCTCGATCACCGGCCCGATGGTGACCTGGGTGCCGGGCCAAAGGGTCTGAACCGCCTCGGCGAGAACGTGCGCGGCGTCATGGCGGATCAGTTCGAGTGCGCGCGGGTCGTCGCGGCTGAGGAACTCGATCTTGGCGTCGTGCTCGATCGGGTCGGAGAGATCGGCAAGCTTGCCGTCGAGCGCCATCGCGACCGTGCGCTTGGCAAGCGACGGCGAGATCCCTTTGGCGATGTCGAGGCCGGTGGTGTTTTTCGGATACTCCCGACGCGCGCCGTCGGGAAAGGTCAGGCCGACCATCTTATGCTCCTTCTGCTCACTCGCTGCGTACCAATGCAGGTAAGCGTCACGCAGCGTTATGTAGCGCATGGATCGGCCAAGGCAAGCCATGCGGCAGCGCGAGACTTCCCTGCGCGTCGTTTCCCGCTGCGTGGCAACGCCTCAAATTGCGGCCACCGCCTCGATCCCGATCAGGAAATCCGGACCGTAGAGCTTCGACACCTCGATCAGGGTGACCGCGGGCGCGGCCGGCGGCGAGACCGTCGCGAAAAAGCGGTTGCGGGCTTCGCGGTAGGTCGAGAGGTTCGCCATGTCGCGGAGGAATACGGTGAGCTTGACGAGATTGCTCGCCGTGCAGCCGACGGCTTGCAGGGCGGCGCTCAGATTGCGGAACACCTGCTCGGCTTGCGCGGCAAAGTCGTTCTGGCCGATCAGTTCGCCGTTGCGATCAAGCGCCGTCTGCCCGGCGATAAAGATGATACGGCCGGCGCGGACCTCGACGATCTGCGAGTAGCCCGGCGGGTCGCCAAGCTCGGGCGGATCGAGTCGTCGAATCGATGGCGTCTGGCTGTCGGCCATGAAGGAGCTCCCTCGGCGCCCGCTCGGCTAGCGCGGCGGAATGGGGTTGGCGCCGCGCCAGCGCGCGTAGCGCCAGGGCATGAACCAGCGCGCCTGCGCCGGAAGGGTCCCCGGCACGAAATCAAGGCCTGCCGTGCCCCACGGCTGACAGCGCAGCAGCCGGGCCAAGGTCATCCAGCCGCCTGCCCACAGGCCGTAACGCTCAATCGCCTGATCGGCATAGTCCGAGCAGGTCGGCAGGTGCCGGCAATGAAAGCCGACCAGCGGGGAGAGGGTGTAGCGATAGGCTTTGACCAACCCGCGCCCGGCGAGCCGCGGCGCGCGGCGTGAAGCGTCGAAGAGTTGGTCGAGCGACATTCGGTCGACTCTGGGTGACGTCACTCTGCCGCCGCCGCGGCGGCACGCTTGGCTTCGATCTGGCCGATGGCGTCAACGACCGCATCGAAAGTCAGCATCGTCGAGGCGTGGCGCGCTTTGTAGTCGCGCACCGGCTCGAGGACCGCGATATCGGCCCACTTGCCCTGGCGCGGCGGCTCGCCATTCTCCTTGAGCATTTTGCGCACGGTCTCGCGCAGCGCGCGCAGCTCGTCGGCACTGGAGCCGACCACGTTGCCGGCCATGATCGAGGACGACGCTTGGCCGAGCGCGCAGGCTTTAACCTCATGGGCGAAATCCGTCACCTTGTCGCCGTCCATCTTCAGATCGACGGTGACCGTTGAGCCGCAGAGGCGGGAAACGGCTTTGGCCGTGGCGTCCGGGTCGGCGAGCCGGCCGATCCGCGGTATCGTTCCGGCGAGCTCGATGATGCGGCGATTATAGACTTCGTTGATCATCGCAAGCTTGCAATTCGATCGGCGTGTTGACCTGCCGATCAATATATAGGTAGTGGCGGGCCGGCGCGAGAACCCGGTCCTGTGATGGAGCTATTGAGCCGCGCGATGCCCGATAAATCCCCGTTCGCTCAGCCCGGGACGGCTGCCGAGCTTGAAGAAGGCTCGGTGCTGATGCCGAAATTCGATGCCGACGGGCTCGTCGCCTGTGTCGCGACCGATGCCGCGTCGGGCGACGTCCTGATGGTCGCCCACATGAACGCCGAGGCGCTGGCGAAGACGATCGCGACCGGCGAGGCTTGGTATTTCAGCCGCAGCCGCGCGGCGCTGTGGAAGAAGGGCGAGGTCTCCGGGCATACCCAGCGCGTGGTCGCGATGCGCATCGACTGCGACCAGGATGCGGTTTGGATCAAGGTCGAGCAGGCAGGCGCCGGCGCCTGCCACACCGGCCGCCGCTCATGCTTTTACCGCGCGGTGCCGCTCGGCAAGGCCGGCGCGGTTGCCCTCGAATTCCGCGACGAGCGCGTGTTTGATCCGGCGCAGGCCTATCCGGGCAAGGCGGGCTCGAGCGGAGCATGATCTTTTCGGAAAACCGGTATCCACTTTTCCGATCATGCTCTAGGTTTCCGGCACTGCTCGCGCCAGCAACCGCTTGGCGCGGGCGAGGTGCGGGCGATCGAACATCACGCCGCCGATGCCGACGACGCCGGCGTCCGGATTGGCGGCAAAGGCATCGACGATCGCCTGCGCGCGGGCGACGGCTTCACCCGTCGGCGTGAACACCTCGTTGATGATCGGCACCTGTGCCGGGTGGATCGCCATCTTCGCCGCGAACCCGTCACGGCGCGCCTCCTCGCACTCGCGACGGAAGCCTTCATGGTCGCGGAAATCGACGTAGACGGTATCGAGAGCCGGCACCTCGGCGGCGGCCGCGGCGGCAAGGCAGATGCAGCGCGCGAACCGATAAGGGTCGAGGAACCGGCCCTGCGCGTCGCGGTTGGCCTCGGCGCGGAGCTCCGCGGACAGATCCTCGGCGCCCCAGGTCAGGGCGCTGAGCCGCGCGCTCGCGCCCGCAAAGGTGCCGGCGAGGAACAAGGCGGCCGCGGTCTCGGTCGCGAGCGCGATGATCTTGACGTGACCGTCAGGGAGCCCGGCTACGGCCTCGCGCACCGCGAGCTTGGCGTCGGCGTGAACGACCGCTGCGCCGCCTTGCGCTTTCGGCAGCATGATCGCATCCGGCCGTGCCGGCACGATGGCATCGAGATCGGCGTCGGTGAGACCGGTCTGCAGGCTGTTGACGCGGACGACGAGATAGGGCCGCGACGCGTCGGCGGCGGCCTCGCGCAGAAACGCGGCGGCGCCTTGCCGCGCCTGCGCCTTGCCGTCGAGCGCGATCGAATCCTCAAGGTCGACGATCAGCGCGTCGGCGCCGCTCGCCATCGCCTTCTCGAGCTTCTTTTCGCTGTCGGCCGGGACGAAGAGGAGCGAGCGCATGGACGGGTCATTTCGGCCGCATGCGCATAAACGCTTGGCGGCGGCATTCGGCGACCAGCTTGTTGTCCTGGTTGTAGGCCCGGTGATGAAACTCGACGATGCCGGCGCCGGGCCGCGACTTCGATTCGCGCTTGCCGATGATCTCGGTTGTGGCGTGCACCGTGTCGCCCTCGAACAGCGGATGCGGGAATTTGACTTCCGTCATGCCGAGATTGGCGATGGTGGTGCCGACGGTGAGGTCGGAGACCGACATGCCGATCATCAGGCCGAGCGTGAACAGCGAATTCATCAACGGCTGTCCCCATTCGGTCTCCTGCTCGCAGAAATGCCGGTCGATATGCAGCGGCTGCGGGTTAAGCGTCATGTTGGAGAACAGCATGTTGTCCATCTGGGTGACCGTG